>CAITZN010000640.1 GCA_903896915.1 uncultured bacterium | reverse complement strand
CGTGCGGAGGAGGTGATTCGTGCCCTCGGAGGGCAACCTTTTTGCTTCGATACTGAAAAGAGCGGCTGTGATATTACTAGATCATTCCGTAATTCGAATGAGCAGGATGCAGAGTATATCCTGATACAAGGCGGCAGCTATAAGTATTCAGTGACAGAAAAGATTGTGCGTGTGCCGGATCTGTATGTCGCCAAGTATCCGGTAACCAACCAACTCTATCGTTCATTTATAACTTCATTGCAGACACAAGCCTCTGGTCATGATTCAAGTGTTTTGCCTTTTGTATTCAGTTCAGAACTGAATGCAATAGCAAAAAACAACTCATGGGGGCCTGATTTTGCTATTTATCTCAATAAAGGGAAAGGCGATCTGGCCAGTCTTTTTCGTTCTAAGTTTGATGAAGATAGAAAATTCGGAGGTTATGACCAACCCGTTGTTGGAGTAAGCTGGTATGCTGCACGCGCCTATTGCTTGTGGCTCTCCCTGCTGGGATGTGAAACTAATCGTTACCGTCTTCCAACTGAAATAGAGTGGGAGTGGGCGGCAGGGGCGAGGCAAGGAACGACAGGTATGAAAGTACGTCAGTATCCATGGCTGGAAGTGAAGGGTAAAGCAACCTCAAAACTGCTCAACTATGATGGCAATGTAGGTGCAACAACACCGGTTGGAAGTTATCCTGAAGGTGCAACCCCTGAAGGATTATACGATATGGCAGGTAATGTTTATGAGTGGATGGAGAACAAATATGATGAAGGGAACCAACTCTATGCGTTGCGCGGAGGTTCATGGGATGTCAGTAATGTTAATCTGAGGTGTTCGTATAGAAACTTCAATTATCCTTTTCTCAAAGAAAATAATTATGGTTTTCGTGTCATTCGTTCAAGTCATTCTTTGCGGACGCATGAAAAAAACGCCGAAATGGAATCGCTCTATAAGCGTACACTGTCGTTTGTCGAACAATCGTTGGATAACGAGCATCCGGTTGTAACGGCACTTCTGGCCAATATTGGGGGATCACTTCAGGATCAGGGGAAGTATACCGAAGCGGTATCGTACTATAAGCGTGAGTTGTCGATTGTGGAAAAGTCGATGGGAAGCGAGTATCCGGCTCTATCGACACTTCTGACTAATATTGGGGGATCACTTCAAGATCAGGGGAAGTATACCGAAGCGGAACCGTACTATAAGCGTGCGTTGTCGATCCTAGAAAAGTCGTTGGGTAACGAACCAGCTATAACTACAAGTTTGAATAATCTGGCAGGATTATTGCGATCGCAAGGCAACTATGATGAAGCTGAGTTACTCTACAATCGTGCAATAAAGATCGTCGAGAAATCATTTGGTAATAAGCATCCAGCTATAGTTACGAGTTTGAATAATCTGGCGGGATTGCTGCGAGTGCAGGATAAGTATGTCGAAGCTAAGTTGCTCAATGATCGTGCTCGGTCTATTACTGCTGACCTTTTACCTATTTCCGTGCCTCCAGATCTTGTGAGTGCTTGTCTAAAAGGGGAGTGCGTGGCATTCGTTGGTTCAGGTATCGGTGCACGTGCTGGGCTCCCAACTTGGGTGGAATTTGTCTCAGGGCTGCTGGCTGAGGCTGATACATTTGATATTATGGATAAAAAAAGCTTGGATCTTCAGCGAACAGCACTTCAGGAAGGCGAGATTAATGCAGTGGCTGATAATTTAGTGAGAGCCTTTGGTTTTGAAAACAAATTGTTACTGGACTATTACAATCGAGTGCACACCTCACGTGGAGCGCTGCCTCGTTCTTATCATCTCCTTCGTACTATTCCATTTGCTGCGATTTTAACCTCAAATTATGACAATCTATTGGACCAGGTTTTAGATGATAGCGATTACAGGTGTGACCTGACACTGAATAAATCGGAGCGGTTGTTTGCCCACATTGCCAAACGAAGCACCCCTTTTCTTCTGAAACTTTATGGGGACCTTCGTCGACCAGAAGAGCCGCCTATTCTTGCGCCAACAGAATATCAGAAATTCGTGTACAATAACCGAGGCTTTGCTCGTTTTATGCAAGGCCTTTTTTTCAAGCGTACACTGCTGTTTATAGGGACGAGTCTTGACGGTTTGACAGATTACTTGAGCGTGTTCAAATTTGGATCCGAAGTATTACGACCACACTATGCCCTCGTGGCGGTAACTGGCAGGGGTTGGGAGGTGACGGCGAATACGTTGAAAAGCCGTTATAACATTTCTGTTATTCCTTTTCGTCCGTCCAAAGGTTTTATTGAGGTAGACATATTTCTTGAAGAATTGGCCCAAAGTGTTGCCCAGAGGAAAAGAGATTCTAAGTATAACCCAGTAGACCCTATTGGGCCGAAGTTAAAAAAGATTGTTTTAGAGGATATTGGCCCTTTTGAGAAATTGGAGTTGGATTTCCAGGAAAACTGGAAGATTTTGCTCGGAGATAACGGTGTTGGTAAAACGACTATTCTCAAGGCTCTTGCTGTAGCCTTTGTGGGTGATACAGCTCTTCATTTAGCAGCACCATTGTTGCGAGTAGGTAAGTCTATTGGCAGAATCAGAATTGTAACATTTGAGAATCCAAACGGCTATTTGGTAGAGATTCAAAAGGTTGGTTCTGGTGTGGATATCGTCAGCTATTCCGGGAATGCGATCGAGCTTGAAGGTTTGTTGGTACTGGGTTTCCCACCGTTACGTGCCACAACATGGTTAAAGATCAAAGGTCCTATATTTGACAATAATTGGAAGGGGCCAAATATGAAAGATGTAGAGCCGCTTATTAGTGGAATACCTGATATACGTATGGACGATCTCAAGCAATGGGTCGTTAACGAAGAGGTAAGTAGCTGCGCTGAGGGAACATCACAAATTGACCGCAATCGTAAGAAAGAGTTACTCAAAAAGTTTTTTGATATTGTTAATATACTGATTGACCAATCCATCAAAGAATTCGAAGTGACTTCAGATTTTCAAGTCCAAGTAGAGACTAATGATGGAAGGATACCGATTGAGTCGCTCAGTCAAGGTATGACATCGCTTCTGAGTTGGGTAGGAATACTTCTTCAGCGACTTTACG
>CAITZN010000639.1 GCA_903896915.1 uncultured bacterium | reverse complement strand
GGGTCACCGAATTCCTGATGAAACCGGTCAATATCCATGACCTGGCAAAAACGATAGCTTCGGTTCTATCAAAGTGCAGCGCTATGTGAAGGACATTAAAATGTCTCGACAAACCCTGAGTCGTTGCCTACGATAACATATAATAAGGCACTAGATTTCCGGACGATAAACCCGATAACTGGCCGACTAATACCTACCCCAGATGATTATCAATATGGATGATTAGGAAACCTACTTTCCTTGCATTTCTCTAATCCAACACTGCTGCAATATTTTCAAATAAGAGCCATCCCAGCGCTACGAAGCGTAAACTTAATTTTGACAAGAAAGGAGGCAAGCAAGCAATGACTATCATGCCTGCTCATAGCCCTCACACCCTGAAAAAACCAGTGGTGATGATCGTTGATGACGATTTTTCAGCCCGCTTGCAAGTGCGATTCACCCTCGAGAATGAAGGATTTGAGGTTATAGAAGCCGCAAGCGGTCAAGAGGCTCTGGGACTGTTCAGGGAAAACCAACCTGACCTGGTGCTGCTCGATGTGATCATGCCCGATATGGACGGCTTTGCCACCTGCCAGGCACTACGAATCCTTCCCGGTGGCTCTCACTTGCCGGTGGTGATGGTCACCGGGCTAGATGATACAGAAACAATCACTCAAGCCTTTGATGCCGGAGCCACTGATTTTGTCAGCAAACCGATCAACATGCTCATCCTCGGCTATCGTGCCCGTTACTGGCTCCGCTCTGGCTCAATCCTGCGCGAATTGAAAATCAGCCAGGGCCGACTGTTCAAGGCCCAGGAAATTGCCAGGCTTGGGCACTGGGAAAGAGACCTCGATTCCAACACATTTCAGATCACCTGCCACTCTCCTGAAATATTTGGTCTTTCCCACCCCTGCGATTACGACGCTCTTTTTGCCGGCATCGTTACCGAGGACAGAGAACGGGCAAGAGAATTGATTGACGACGCATGCCGAACCGGACTGGCCTTCAGCTTACATTATCGGGTTGTGTTGGCTGATGGCAGTGAACGGATTATTCTAAACCAGGGAGAAGTAGTTAAGGGCAGCTCCCATCAACGACGCCTCGTCGTCGGTATCCTCCAGGATATCACAGCGTTGAAACAGGCCGAAGACAAGATTCATTATCTTGCCTTTTACGATAATCTGACCGGCCTTGCCAATCGATCTCTGTTCCGAGAACAGTGGTCAAAAATTCTGCCGCATGCCCGACGCAACGGTAAGAAGGTTACGATTTTATTCATTGATCTCGATCATTTCAAGCGCATCAACGATACCCTGGGCCATCCCAGCGGCGACAAGGTGCTGATATTGGTTGCGGATCGGTTGAAAAGCCTTCTCCGTCATTCCGACATTATTTCTCGTTCCTCCACCGACCAACCATCGCCCCTAATCTCCAGGGTCGGTGGCGACGAATTCACCATCCTCGCCACTGACATCACTACACCAAACCAAGTCACCAGCCTGGCTGAACGTATAGTTGAAGTCCTCAATCAACCCTTTGAACTCGACGGACAGGTGATAAACCTGACCGCCAGTATCGGCATCAGCATCTATCCAGATGACGGCGACGATATCGACATGCTGCTGAAAAATGCCGACACGGCCATGTACGAGGCCAAGGACAATGGACGCAACAGTTTTCAATTTTACCAAAGTGCAATGAACGATGCCGCAATGGAACGGTTTCACCTGGGTAATCGCCTTCGTACCGCTTTGAATAACGGAGAAATTGTTCTCTACTACCAACCATTGTTTTCCAATAACAACGGAAATAAATTCATAGGGGTAGAGGCTTTGATCCGTTGGCTAGATCCTGAGAAGGGACTCATTCCCCCCGATAAATTTTTGCCATTTGCCGAGGAAAACGGTTTTATCCATAATATCAACGAATGGGTCATTCAGGAAGCCTGCGTGCAAGCCCAGAAGTGGGTTGCAGCTGGCCTGTTTACCGATTGTCGCATGGGTATCAATATTTCAGGAAACAGAATTAATTTCATACAATTAGGAGCAAACATCATCGCCACGCTAGCAGAAACAGGTCTGGCACCCCAATACCTTGAAGTTGAATTGACTGAAAGAGTGATGATGGATAACACCGACGACGCTATAACAATGCTCCAACAATTGAAAGATATTGGGGTTGCCATCGCCATTGATGATTTCGGCACCGGCTATTCAGCCTTGAGCCACCTGCAACTTTTCCCCCTGACCACCCTCAAGATCGACAAATCCTTTATTCAAAATATAGCGACAACGGACAACGGCCTTTCTCTGATGCTTTCTATCATCGGTATTGCCAAAAGTTTTGACCTGAAAGTGGTGGCCGAAGGTGTGGAAACTGAGGATCAGTTATCCGCGATCGGCAAGATGGACTGTGACGTTCTGCAGGGGTACCTGCTCAGCAGGCCCATCCCCAGGGACAAACTTGAAGCGCTGTTGCATTCGACTTTCTGGGACTGAGGGCTTACCTGAAGTGGTGCCATTAAATTATCGTTATCATGAACGTACTGAGGTTATGCACGAATACAACGGTTCATAAATAGATCCCTCAGCAGAGGAGCACACATGAAAAAAATCGTTCTGGTCACCATCGTACTGGTCACCGTATTGGTATGTTCTGCAGGGTCGCAGAGTTGGTCGCAAACAGGTGGGCTACCCGGTCAGGGAAAGCAATTGACGGCTGCAGGCTCAGGAGTCAATCTGGGAATTACGCAGATCCTGGCTGAGGCCTTTGGCAAAGACCATCCGCAAATAGCGATCAATATCCCCGGAAGCATCGGCACACGGGGCGCTATCAAAGCGGTGGCTGATAAAGCTATAACGTTCGGTCTTATATCACGACCATTAAAGGAAGAAGAGAAAGCGCTGGGTATTGTCGCTAAACCCTATGCCCGTTCGGCGATTATTATTGGCACCCATCCAGGGGTACCCGACCAGAATATTACATCCCAGGAGTTGATCGATATTTTCAAAGGCACAAAAACACAATGGCAAAATGGCAAGGAGATTATTGTTCAAGCAAGAGAACAAACTGACAGCGGTTTTGCGGTGCTTGAAAACAATATACCTGGATTTAAAGAAGTGTATAAAGATAGCCAGGACGCAAAACGATGGACGCTCTATTTTACTGATCAGGAGGCAAACCGTGCACTTGCGACAACACCGAATGCTATCGGCATCACAGACCTCGGCATGATTTCTACGGAAAACCTGCGCATCAAGGCCCTCAAACTCAATGGCATTGAAGCTAATTCAGAAAATGTACGTACTGGAACATATCCGTTGAGCAGAGTTCTCTCGTTTATTTACCGTGAAGAAAGCTTGCCGGAAGGAGCAAAAGCATTTTTGGATTTCGTTTTCTCCGATGCAGGACGCAGTATCCTGGAATCAAATCAGTACCTCTCTGTCCAATAGAAAAGTTATGCCAGCTCCTAACAAACAGCTAAAAATCAGCAAGGAACTTGCGAAAAAGATATATCCCTTGGCAGTGACAGTTTGTTTGGTAGTATCTGTCGTCATTCCTGGCCTGAATGGTTTCTTTGTATACAAAGGGTTGCAAGAGGAAGCAGGCACATATTCAAAACAGCTTGCCGAAGACATTAAACGGTTGGTTGCGGGCTCTCCAGAGCTCTGGAAATATCAAGCAACCAAATACTCACAAATTATCAGCTCGTTTGTTCCTCATAAAGAAATATTGACCATTTCTGTTGTAGATGAACATTCATCCCCTATTGTTCAATATCAAGACTCGGACCTTACCGTCAGCAGATTCAAATCATTCGGAATATCTGGTCCGCCCTGCTCGATTATTTTTAACAACCACAAGATCGGAGAAGTGCAGATAAGTGTATCTGCCTATTCTGCTGTATTGAATATAAGTGTTGTTTTTTTTGCTTGTCTGCTAGCGGGGATCCCCCTATCCCTCATCATTTTCCGTATCCCCTTGAACACTGTAAGAAAATTAGAGACACGAATCCTCGATTATCAGCAATCTCTTGAAACAAAGATACAGGAACGCACCCTCGAACTCCAGAAATCCGCTGACCGTGCAATGTTCCTTGCTGAACAGGCTGATACAGCTAATCGTGCCAAATCGCGATTTCTTGCCAATATGAGCCATGAGATACGCACTCCGATGAACGGGATTTTAGGGATGACACACCTCGCCATGGATACACAGGACGAGAAACAACGTTACCGTTTCCTGCAAACAGTGCTGCATTCCGCCGGAAGTCTGCTCAGGATCCTCAATGACATTCTCGATTTCTCCAAAATAGAAGCCGGACACCTGGAATTGAACAGCGTTCCCTTTGATCTGAGCCACGTACTTGAAGATGTCATGTCTATTGTGAAGGTAGCTGCCGAGGAGAAAGGCCTCAACCTCCAGATATCAAGCATTGAAAATTGTTCGATGACTTTTCTCGGTGACGATCTTCGTCTCCGGCAGATTTTACTTAACCTCGTTGGTAATGCTATCAAGTTTACCCAACACGGTTCAATCATTCTCAGCGTCAAACCGGAAAATGGACTCTCTATTGAGGGCAAAATGGCGCTGCATTTCATGGTTACTGATACCGGCATAGGTATTGAGCCGGAAAAGCTATCCCTGATTTTCAACAATTTTGAACAGGCAGACAATTCCTTCGCCCGACAATACGGCGGCACAGGTCTTGGGCTGGCCATCTGCAAACAACTGACGATATTGATGGACGGTCGTATCTGGGTTGAAAGCCTGGTGAACATCGGCAGCACCTTCCATGTCGTTATCCAACTGCAACCCTGTGCAGCCGCACTGGTTGTGGACGAATCAACTAAGGATGCTCCTTCGCTCCAGGCAATCAAAGGCTTAACGCTCCTGCTGGTCGATGATAATGAAGTGAATAGGAATGTTGCAAGGATGATGCTGGAAAATGAACACCAAGTGATAATTGCTGAAAACGGCATGGAAGCACTACAGGCTCTTGCCAGTGCAACCTTTGAT
>CAITZN010000638.1 GCA_903896915.1 uncultured bacterium | reverse complement strand
CTCAGTTTTCAAAGGTCACCCTGATTACCAAAAAGAAAAAAGCGGATACAGCCACCAACTTAGCCCAGGGGGGCGTGGCGGCTGTGCTCTCCGTGGAAGACTCGATCGAAGACCATATTACCGACACCCTCCGGTCGGGAGACGGCTTGTGCAACGAAGAGATAGTCCGGATTGTTACCACTGAGGGCCCGGACCGGGTCAGGGAACTAGTCGAATTTGGAGTCCGCTTCCAGAAAGGCAAGGACGGCGAAGGGTTCGACCTGGGCATGGAAGGAGGCCATTCCGCCCGCAGGGTAGCCCACGCCTCGGACTTAACGGGGAAAGAGATAGAAAGAGCGCTTCTTGAGCAGATTGCGGCCAACCCAAACATTGAGGTGTTGGAAAACCATCTCGCCATCGACCTATTGATGGCGTCCAAGGCGCACGGCAAAGTTGGCGCCGAGGGAGATACATGCTTAGGCGCCTACGTACTTAACAGGATAACAGGAGAGGTTGAAACCCGGAAGGCCGGGGTCACAGTGCTCTGTACGGGGGGGTGCGGGAAGGTCTACTTGTACACGACCAATCCCGATATCGCCACCGGCGATGGAGTGGCTATGGCGTATCGGGCAGGAGCAAAGGTTGCCAACCTCGAATTCATCCAGTTTCATCCGACCTGTTTTTTTAACCGGGAAGCTAAAAATTTCCTGATTTCTGAGGCTGTACGGGGAGAGGGCGGGATCCTGATCAATCAGCAGGGGCAACCGTTCATGAAACGATATGACGAACGGGGCGACCTGGCCACACGGGATGCGGTCGCTCGTGGCATCGATGCCGAGATGAAAGCCTCTGGGTCGGATTGCGTGTATCTGGACATCACCCATAAGCCGGCAGACTTTCTTATGGGACGGTTTCCCAATATCTACAAAATCTGCAAGCAGTACGGGGTGGATCTGACCACCCGCCCTATCCCGGTAGTACCCGCTGCACACTATATGTGCGGCGGGGTTTTAGTTGACGAGTGGGGGCAGACGTCTATCAACAATTTAATGGCATTTGGCGAGACGGCTTGCACCGGCCTGCATGGGGCCAACCGCCTGGCCAGCAATTCCTTGCTGGAGGCTGTCGTTTTTGCCCATCGGGGAGCCTTTTGGCTAAAGGATCACATCGGGGCAATCAGAACGCAAGGGAAAATAGATATAGACCCCTGGCGAACAGGTGGAGCTGCCATCTTAGACGAGTCGATCCTGATCAAGCACAACTGGGACCAGGTACGCCAACTCATGTGGGATTATGTCGGGATAGTGCGCAGAACAAAACGGCTGGAGTTAATGCAGACCCGGTTGGGGTGGATGCTTAAGGAGATCAAAGAGCATTTTTATGACTATCTTCTAACCCCTGATCTGGTGGAATTACGTAATCTCGCGGTGGTTGCCGACCTCATCGTGCAAAGTGCCAGTCGCCGCAAGGAATCGCGGGGGCTCCATTACATTCTTGATTATCCGGAGAAAAACGACCGGGAATTTGGTGGGGATACTATTTTACAACGGTAAAAAAAGCCCCCGAAAGCCTTGCGCTTCCGGGGGCTGGTCACGTTTACTGCTGAGGCGTTCTTTTCTTCATCTGCTTCATTGCCGCTTCCACCTGCTGCATCATCTCCTGCTGCTCTTCCTTACTCATCCCCTCGGCCTCCATTCCTTTCTGCATACCGCCGAGCCCCATTCCAGGGCCGGATTGCAGCATTTTCTGCGCTCCGTCCGGCCGTTTCAGGGTATCAATGGACTTTTTGATGGTGTCGGCCATCATGGTTTCCATCTCTATATTCAATTGCGCTGTTATACCTGGAGGCGGAGCAAAGGCAGTGGACGGGACGCTGCTGCTAGTGTCAACTTTGGTGGCGGTATTAGTGCTTTTCATACCCATCATGGAAACCTCGGTACGCAGAGGGATGTCACTGCCGTGGAGCATGTATACGGTCGACATGCCACCGACCGTGGTGACATCGCAATCATAACCGAGAATTTTTTCTGCGCTTTGCTTAATGGAACCACCGTGTTTACCCATCATACCAGTACCGAGTTCCTTGGAGTTTTTTTCAAAATTCCTTTTCTCCTCAGCGTTGAGTTTGCTATATTCAGCCTGATACAATTTTCGTGGATTAGTGGTTTTCTCCCCTTTTTTCTCGATAAGATTGTAGGAATAAATCCAATCCGGGTCAATAATTTCGAGGGTTTCCGTCTTATTGGTCGTCCCCATGACTGCAGTG
>CAITZN010000637.1 GCA_903896915.1 uncultured bacterium | reverse complement strand
GAAAGCCGATGTAATGTGGTTGTATAACTCGTATGACAACACAGAGAAACTTGCACAGGTTTTTCTGGATTGCACTCTTGATATACCTGGTTAATTAACTCTGAAGGAAACATCATGGCACTGCCAAATAAAGTTCTACCGTCAGGGGCTCAAGGTCGCCTGTCCAGAAGAAATCGCCTATCGGCAAGGGTGGATCGATGCCGACCAACTGGAAAAACTGGCGCAACCTTTGATCAAAAGCGGCTACGGCCAATACCTGCTGCGCATACTAAAGACAAGAGCCTTCTAATGAAAGCCACACCCCTAGCCATTGCAGACGTTTTGTTGATTGAGCCCAAAGTATTTGCAGACACTCGAGGTTTCTTCTTTGAAAGCTTCAATCAGAAGCAATTCGAAACCGCCGTCGGCAGAAACATTCATTTCGTTCAGGACAATCACTCACGCTCCGACCGGCATGTGCTCCGCGGCCTGCACTACCAAATTCAACAACCGCAAGGAAAGCTGATACGTGTTGTCCAAGGGGAGGTGTTTGACGTAACCGTCGACATTCGCAAAAGTTCACCAACCTTCGGCTGCTGGGTGGGCGAGATCCTCAGTGCTGAAAATAAAAAACAGCTGTGGATTCCCGAAGGGCTTGCCCACGGTTTTTTGGTGCTCAGCGAATCGGCTGAGTTCCTTTACAAGACCACTGACTACTGGACGCCTGAATTTGAGCGCATCCTTATTTGGAATGACGCTACTCTTGACATCCGCTGGCCCCTCAGCAACCCGCCTGTTCTCTCTGTCAAAGATCAATTAGGATCAACATTGGAGAACGCGGAGTTGTTCCAATAAGGAATAGCCTGGAACAGGCAACACCATTATCAGGGGGGAGGTTGGAAATCTCAGCGTAAATCTTCGAGAAAAATCCGACGGAGTTTGTAGAAATAATCAAATCCGGACAAGACGGTGAGTACCAGCGCCACATAGACAATGGCCAGGCCAATGTGGTGCAGATAAGGGATCGGCAGGACGCCGAGGGGAAAAATCAAGGTGCCCAGACCGATATACTGGGTGATGGACTTCCACTTGCCCTGGCTGCTGGCTGCGACAACGATCCCAGCCGAAGAGGCGACGCCGCGCAAGCCGGTGATGACGATTTCCCTGCAAATTATAATCAGGGCTATCCAGGCGGGCAATTTACCGGTGGGAATGAGCATGATCAGGGCGGTGGTAACTAGAACCTTGTCCGCCAGCGGATCCAACAGTTTGCCCAACGCGGTGATGCTTTCATAACGCCGGGCAAAATAACCGTCGATCCAATCAGAACCGGCTGCGATCGAGAACACCAGCCAGGAAATCATGGCTTTTTCGGTGGTCTGTTCCTGGAGCAAAAGCAACATCAGGCAGCCGGAAAGGATGAACCGACTGCCTGTGATGAGGTTGGGCAGATTCAAAATTTTGGCACTACGTTTCAATTAACTGTCACCATTTGTCGTACCTTGATGCTGGGATTCGCTACAATACCGCTGCGATAGGAGCGATAATTCTGCAAGACCTTGGCGACATAGGCCTGGGTTTCGGGAATATTGGGGATAATTCCATAGGGTGTGACATTTCCCGGTCCAGCATTGTACGCCGCCAAGCTTAATTCCACATTGCCCTTATAGTTGTCAAGCAAGTATCGCAGATACTTGGTGCCGCCGTTGATGTTCTGCCGGGGATCAAAGGAGTTCGCGACCTGGAGATCTTTGGCTGTACCCGGCATCAACTGCATCAATCCCTGGGCACCTTTGGGGGAACGCGCATTGGGATCAAAGTTGGATTCAGTTTTAATGACCGCCTTAATCAACAGCGGATCCACCTGATGACTCGTCGCCGCAACATTAATGTAACTGTTCATAGATTGTGGTCCCTCAGGGGACAATCGGCTGGTCGAACGCCTCATGATCGTTCCGATCAGCTGATCTTCCGGTGACCCCACCCGCCTGGCTGGCCGCTCACTCAATTTATACCGCCCATCACCTGGCGCGTTCGTATAATGGCAGATACCTCGTGCATCAACATAGGCATACATTGCTGCACCTGCCGAAACGGGCAGCAATAGCACCAAGAGAAGAAGTCCTGTCACAAGTGGGCGGGATCTCATATCTCACCTTTCATTATTTTTGCCGCTTCTCCCAATCTGCAAGAAACTGTTTCATACCGATATCGGTAAGCGGGTGCTTGGCCAACTGAGCGATCACCTTGTACGGGATGGTTGCAATATCCGCACCAAGCAATGCAGATTCCACCACATGCATTGGGCTGCGGACCGAAGCGACAATCACCTCGGTAGCAAAACCATAGTTTCGCAGTATAGTCATTATATCGGCAATTAGATCAAGACCGTTTACCGAAATATCATCGATCCGGCCAACAAAGGGGCTGACATAGGTTGCCCCGGCCTTGGCAGCGAGCAGCGCCTGGGAGACAGAAAAGATGAGAGTGACGTTGGTCTTGATTCCCTCGGCGGTCAAGCGCTTTACCGCCTTCAGTCCCTCTTCGATCATGGGAACTTTGATAACTATATTATCGCTGATTTTGACTAGTTCACGGGCCTCAGCCACCATGCCATCCGCTTCCAGGCTGATGACCTCGGCACTGATCGGGCCATCGACCAGTTCACAGATATCATGAAGGATTTCGGTAAAGGGACGCTGCTCCTTGGCAATCAGCGACGGATTGGTGGTAACGCCGTCAACCATGCCAAGCGCCAGTCCTTTTTTAATCTCATCAATATTCGCGGTGTCGATAAAAAATTTCATTTTTCTCCTTGCTCCGGTTTCCCGGTAAATTGATCACAGCATTGTTCACTGCAAAAATAATAGGTGATTCCATCCCTGCGTAGGCGCAGGGCTTGGTGTTTCGGTACCAGGACATGGCATACAGGATCCTCTACAAGCACATCCTGTGATCCTGCATTGCAGCCTTCGCGTTCTTTATCAGACTGTTTTTTCGTGAAACTTTTCTTGAGCAAACGCCATCCGACATAGAGAAGGATGGCCACTATCAACAGACGCAAGGGTGTCATGCGTTCTGGAAAACTACCCAATAGAGGGGTGTCCCTTCGTTTCTCAACATAATTTATTATATCCTTGGGAATCCAAATGTCTAATTGATTTGTCCCAAATAGAGACTTTTCGGCATGCTCACAGGAGAAAACAGTCTGTTCAACCTGACCATAGCATTCGTTCAACAATCTGATTGTGATCGATTTTTTTTAGATCTAGCAACAACTCCCGCATTTGCTTACCCCTCAGAGGGTGGACCCGATCACCGACGATTTCGGCCAGCGGCTCCAGAACAAAACACCGCTGGTGCATCCGAGGATGCGGGATGGTCAGATCATCAGCATCGAAAATGAGTTCGTCATAGAAAAGAAGATCAAGATCCAAGGTCCGATCCTGGTAACAGTTTGCCTGCACGGGTCGAATCCGGCCGCAACTGGTTTCAATCGCCTGAAGTTCCCGCAGGTGTTGCCCGGTGGCTGTGTGGATGATG
>CAITZN010000636.1 GCA_903896915.1 uncultured bacterium | reverse complement strand
TGTGGATGAAGAATGCGATGTTTTTGAGGTCAATGGCGTCCTCGGCAAGAGGGATTTGCTGGAAATCGTTGCCATTGATCGGCCGGAGCTACATTACCCACCGCACCGGCCGCTGGATAACCCTGAACTGCTCGACGACGATCCCAATATTTTCCATGTCATTCGCAAACACGGCTCCATTCTCCTCCAGCATCCCTACGAATCCTTTGACACCTCGGTAGAGCGCTACCTCCGTGAGGCGAGCACCGATCCCAAAGTCCGGGCAATCAAGATGACCCTGTACCGGACTGCCGGCAAGTCACGGGTCATCGAATACCTGATCGATGCTGCCCGTAACGGCAAGCAGGTTGCGGTAGTCCTTGAGCTCAAGGCCAGGTTCGACGAACAGGCGAACATTCGCTGGGCAGGATTTCTGGAAGAGGCCGGCATCCATGTCACCTATGGGGTGGTCGGTCTCAAGACCCACAGCAAGGTCATTTTTGTCATTCGTAAGGATTACGACGGGCTACGGCGTTACGCCCACATCGGTACCGGCAACTACCATGCCGGCACTGCCCGGGTCTACTGCGACCTCGGTCTGTTCACCTGTGATCCCGATATCGGCGCCGATCTGACCGAACTGTTCAACTACCTGACTACCGGCTACACCCCGATGCGCCGCTACCGCAAACTGCTGTCTTCACCCCGGATGCTTAAAAAAGCGCTGCTGCATAAAATCGAGCGTGAAATCCGTAGCCATAGCCCGGAGCAGCCAGGGCTGATCCAGTTAAAGGCCAACGCCTTGGAGGATCGGGAGATTATCGCCGCCCTTTATCGGGCCTCGCAGGCCGGGGTCCATATCGATCTGCTTATCCGCGACACCTGCCGTCTGCGGCCAGGAATTCCTGGTTTGTCGGAAAATATCAGGGTGGTATCGCTAGTTGGCCGCTTCCTGGAACATGCCCGGCTCTTCTATTTTTGCAACAAAGGAGCGGACGAATATTACATCGGTTCTGCTGACCTGATGCAGCGCAATCTGGAGAGCCGGGTCGAAATCTGTACCCCGGTGGAAAAACCGAAGCTCAAAAAATTACTGCGGGAGATGCTTGATCATCAGTTGAACAACCAGCGCAATGTCTGGGAAATGGAGGCGGACGGCAGTTATACCCAGCGATTTGCCAAGGCACGGGAAGGCTCGGTCTGCATCCATCGCAAACTGATCGAACGGGCGGAAAAACGGCTGACATCGGGCGGGCGGGGAGTACTTAAGAAAAAAACTCGAAAAAAAATCAGCAAGGTGTAAAAGCGGTTCGGCACCAATTAACCTGATGCGTCTTTACATTTTATATAATAATTTCATTTATTAAACTGATAACCCCTGCCATTTCACTGGAAACAATGATGCATCCTATTGGTTCAGGTTTACAGGAGATATGTTGACTCAGAATAAGGATAACGGAGAGTTTTATTATATTTTCAGGAATTATCTGTTTTGCTCCCTTATTGGGTCCTTACCAGTACATTTCTGATTTTGGCTGCAAGGTCCCGTCTCGTTAACGGCTTCTGGATGAATTGCATCCCCCCTTCCAGCACCCTTTGCTAGCCTTTAATGCCCGTAGTGGATTCCAGCCTGTGTTCATGGAGCGCCTTTCTTTTTCAATAACTATCTTCATAGCCACGCCCTCGCTGAAAGGCTATATTTATAGAAAATTTGAGATTATATATGCTCTGCAAAGCTTAGATTCCGCCCGGATGTGTGTTGTAGACCGCAGCTCGAAGGATTAGATGTTGTTATTATTCTCGACCTACATCATTGTCTGATCAAACTACTAACCATTTGGTTGCGGCCATTTTCCTTGGCGAGATACAGGTTTTGATCAGCTGTCTTTAAAATAGTTTCGGACTGTCTTGTTGTAGTATGATCCGTGTTCATAATAGTGACAAGACCGATACTGACGGATACATGTTTGGCTACTTGTGAGTACTGGTGGGGAATGTTGCAATCTACCACGTTCTGCCGAAGGCGTTCAGCGACTACCTGTGCAGCAGCAGCATCCGTTTCCGGCAACACTATAACAAATTCCTCACCACCGTAACGGGCAACAAAATCTCCTGGCCGATTCAAGCCGCGCTTCAAGGCTTTGGCTATTTTCTGCAGGGTGAGATCACCCATCGCGTGGCCATAATGATCGTTGTATTGTTTGAAAAAATCCACATCGACCATTGCCAGTGAAAAGGGAGTATTGTTGCGGACAGATCGTGCCCACTCGGTCTCTAGGACCATATCAAAACGTCGACGGTTGGGAATTTCCGTGAGACCATCCAGGTAGGCCAGCTGATCCAGAAGCTTATACTGATGCACAAGCCGCAGATGATTACGGATGCGTATTTTTATAATAGGTGGGGAATAGGGTTTTGTAATATAATCAACCGCTCCGAGTTTAAGCCCATACTCTTCATCTTCAACGGAACTGAGTGCTGTCACAAAAATCACCGGAATGTTTTTCGTCTTGTCATTGTTTTTTAAATTTTTAATAACCTCATATCCACCCATCTGCGGCATAACCACATCAAGCAATACAAGATCCGGCGGGGAGTCACCAAAAGCGTGATGCAAGGCCTGTTCGCCACTTATCGCAAGTATGGGAGCGTAATCATCCTTGAGTAGGTCGGCTAACACCTTTAGATTCATTTTCTCATCATCAACAATCAAAATTCGAGCTTTATCATGCTGATTTATCATCAATTCACCCGATTCTTCTGAACTATGTTCAGTAAGTGACCTACTGATTCTGCAGCTTTTTCATATTCTATGTCATCAATCAGTGCAGCAATCGTTTTTAATTCTTCGTCGACCCCTGTCTCTGCGAGATGTTGTTCCACTTCGACAAACTGTTCCTCTGCTGCCAACTCCCCCTTTTTCAATTGCCCGATGAGCACCTGCAACAGTTCCTCAACTTTCTGACCTTCAATGTCGCTCACTGCGACATTTTCATTTTGAACACGGGCGACATCTGGCAAGGCAGGCAGGGCGGAGAGGGAGGACAGAATTTCATCAAGTGCGTTGATAAAAGAAACGAGATGGTTTGCCGCATCCTCACAACGATCGTTTCTCAGGGAATCTTCCAATTTCCCTGCTGCTTTCATGAGAAAAGAAGAACCGATATACCCGGAAACCCCTTTGATGGCATGGGCTTTTTCCTGAATTTCAGACCACTTGCCTACCACTGACAATTCTCGTAAGAGGGATGGCAGACCACAATAGTTCTTTTGGAAATCATAGAGCATCTTTACAAATAACTGTTCGTTATTGTTCAAAACTTTCAGGGCTACCTTCTGGTCGATGCCTGGTAAAACTGGCAAGGCTGCATTGCCAGTTTTCGAAGTAGGGGATGCTGCTTTATGGGGTATCTCTGAGTGGGGAGCGCGTTGTTTTTCTGGTATCCACTCCTTTAAAGTTTGATAGAGTACTGCTTGATCGATAGGTTTAGTGATATGATCGTTCATGCCTGCAGCTAGACTCTTGTTTTTATCTCCTGACATGGCATGGGCCGTCATGGCGATAATTGGCAAGTCCTTGTACTGACTATTCTGGCGGATTCTTCTGGTTGCTTCCAGCCCATCCATCCCCGGCATCTGGATATCCATAAAGACAAGATCAAAGGACCCGTGCTGCAACGCAGTCAGGCACTCCTGGCCGTTCGAGGCGATAGTGACAACCATGCCGACATCTATCAGAAATTCGTTTGCCACTTCCTGATTGATGCTATTATCATCCACCAACAGGATATGAGCTCCCTGAATGTTCTTTAAATCTGCTGTTGGTGTCTGCTCCTTGATGGTCAGAGGTCCTGAAACCTTTTCGATGCCGAGAATGTCCAATAATGTATTGTACATCACCGAGGCATATACCGGTTTTAATAGGAAGCCCTGCAGTCCTACCTCGTCCGCCTCCAGATAAGCCTCCTCGCGTCCATTGGCGGTTACCATCAACATAGCTGGAACTTTAGCAAAAGAAGCATTGGCCCTAATCCGCCTAGCCGTCTCGATGCCATCGATTCCAGGCATTATCCAGTCCAGTAAAACCAAATCGTAGGGATGCCTCTGCTGCGTAGCCTGCTCAAGACAGGAGAGCGCTGATTTCCCATCAACTGCGGTGTCCACATCGATTTTCCAAGATTTCAACATTGAGGAGAGTACATCACGGGCCGCTTCGTTATCATCAACTACAAGGGCTCGTAGTCCCTGTAAAAGTTCCTGGGATTTCGGGCCCCGTTCTTGAGTTGTTTCTGAAAGTCGCAACATTGCCGTAAAGATGAACACAGAGCCTTTTCCCGGCTCGCTTTCAATCCATATCGTACCGCCCATCAATTCGGTCAACTGTTTGCAAATGGCAAGGCCAAGACCTGTACCACCATATTTGCGGGTGATGGAATCATCGGCCTGGCTAAATGCCGAAAAGAGAGCTTGAATCTGTTCCTGCTGCAAACCAATGCCGCTATCGCGAACGGAAAATCGAAAGGTAAGCTCGTCCTGCAATCGCTCTTCTAGGGCTACCGAAATAACAATTTCACCCTGCTCTGTGAATTTTACGGCATTACTCGCCAAATTCATCAGCACCTGCCCCAGGCGCAACGGATCTCCGATGAGGTTATAGGGGACCTGGGGATCGATCTTAAACAAAAACTCCAAACCTTTTTTTTCGGCCAGCATGCCAACAACGTTGGCAATATTGCCTAGAATATCTTCAAGATTAAAAGGGATTTCTTCCAATTGCAGTTTGCCTGCATCAATCTTGGAAAAATCAAGAATATCATTTATGAGTCGTAACAACG
>CAITZN010000635.1 GCA_903896915.1 uncultured bacterium | reverse complement strand
GGAACCGGTGTCTGGACCTTTGCACCACAGATTGTGCTCCCTATTTTCAGTGCCGGGGCACGATCGGCACAGCTGAAGGTGGCGGAAGTGGATCGTGATATCGCCCTTGCCCAGTATGAGAAGGCCATCCAGACCGCCTTCCGCGAGGTGGCCGACGCCCTTGCCCAACGCGGCACCATTGACGAACAGTTGGCGGCCCAGCAATCACTTGTCAAAGCCAGCGGCACCCGCTACATCCTGTCTCAGGCTCGCTACGAACAGGGGATTGACAGCTATCTCAATATGCTCGACGCCCAACGCTCGCTCTACAGCTCCCAGCAAGGGTTAATCGCCACCCGTTTAACCCGGCTGGTGAATCAGGTCACCCTGTATAAAGTTTTGGGAGGTGGCTGGGAGAAACATATCTGATGGACGGTGTTCTTTTCTTGAGGTATTCTTTAAGGGCAGCCTGACGCAGATCAACCTAGGAAATCCGCACACCTGCAACCGGGGCGGAACCGCCCCCACCGTTGCTTAACTGTTTTGCATGATTCTTATTATTAAGGAGAATTCTCTGTGAAAGTGGTCATCGTGGGTGGCGGAGAAGTGGGTTTCTATTTCGCCGAGTGGCTTTCTTCAGAGCGCAAAGAAGTGGTCATCATCGACAAGGATGAGAACGCCCTGCGCCACATAACGGATCATCTCGACGTCCAGACGATCCATGGCTCCGGCTCGAATCCCAGAATCCTTGAGGATGCCGGCGTTGGCAAGGCCGATATCATCCTTGCCGTCACTGACAGCGACGAAGTCAATCTGATCGCCTGTATCTTTGCCAACCTGCTGGCTCCCAGCATCCAGAAAGTCGCTCTCATCCGCAACGACGACTACGAGGCCTACCGAGAAAAGCTTACCAGAGACCTCTTGGACATCAGCCTGGTCATCAATCCTGAAGCGGAAGTGGTCAATTCCATTCTACGCATCATCAGCGTCCCCGAAGTTGAGCAGATTCACGACTTCGCAGATGGCCGTATCAGACTGGTGGGCATGCGGTTACCCGCCAACAGCACGCTTAACGGCATCATGCTCATGCAGCTTCCAGAAAAAATCGAAAAAAACCGGATGGTCGTGGCTGCCGTCGTCCGCGACGACCGCCTTATTATTCCGCGCGGCAAGGATACACTCCAGGCGGGGGATTCCGTCTACTTTGCCTGTCAGAAAAATGATCTGCCCATAATCCTCAAACTCTTCGGCAGCTCTGGCAATGCTGTGAAAAACATCATGATCGTGGGAGGCGGCAAAATAGGCTATCGCCTTGCACAGCAGCTCGATAATAAAAACTATAACGTCAAGCTCATCGAAATGGACACGGAGCGCTGCCATGAGGTAGCCGGAATGCTCCATCACACCATGGTCCTGAACGGTTATGCCACCGATCAGGCGTTCATGGAGCAGGAAAACGCCGGCAGCATGGACATGGTCGTGGCCGTAACCTGGGATGAGGAGGTGAACATTCTGGCAAGCCTGCTGGCCAAACGGCTCGGGGCCAAGAAAACCGTGGCCCGGGTCAATAAATTTGCCTACATTCCGCTGGTTCATGCCATCGGCATTGACCACATCGTCAGCCCCAGGCAGTGCGCCATCGATTCCATCATGCCCTCCATGCGGCGGGGCAAGGTCATGTCCACCGTCTTTATCAAAGGGAAAGAGGCGGAGGTGCTGGAAGCCCTGGCCTTAGCCAATTCCGAGATGGTCGGCTCCCCACTCAAAGACATCAATCTCCCCAAGGAGGCCTTGGTGCTCTGTGTGGCCAGGGGGGATGAGGTGCTGATCCCCAGCGGCGACACGATCATGCAGCCTCAGGACAGACTCATCATCCTTTCCACCCGCAAGAATCTTCCCCGTGTGGAGCAGCTCCTCGAGAGCAAGCGCAGGTTCTTCTGATGCGATGGCACATCATCTCGCACATTGTCGGTGTCCTGGTCGTCTGTATCGGCTTGAGCATGCTGGCGGCCCTGGGCGTCTCCTTTTTTTACCACGATGCGGGCCAGATCCCCCTGCTCATCTCCATTGGCATCACCGTACTCTCCGGCGGACTGCTCTCCGTCACGGGTAAGCGGCCTTCCGCTAAAGCGCCTCTGACCCATCGGGAAGGCATTACGGTCACCACACTCTGCTGGACGGCAGCCGCTGTGTTCGGCGGTTTACCCTTTTATTTCGCTGACATTCTGCCCAACTCGGCAGATTTTATCTTTGAAGCCATCTCTGGCTTTACCACCACCGGCGCCTCGGTTATCCAGGATGTGGAAATTGTGCCCAAAGGTATTCTTTTCTGGCGTAGCCTTACCCACTGGCTTGGGGGCATGGGCATCATTGTGCTCGGACTCGCCATCCTGCCTTTCCTGGGCGTAGGCGGCATGCAGCTCTACAAGGCCGAGGTCCCTGGCCCTGTTCCGGACAAGCTGAAACCCCGGCTCAAAGACACGGCCATGATCCTGTGGAAGGTGTACGTGTTGTTTTCCATCATCCAGACCATCCTCCTCATGTTCGGCGGCATGGACCTTTTCGATTCCCTCTGTCACACCTTCGGCACCATGGCCACGGGTGGCTTTTCTACCAAGAACGCCTCCATCGGCCATTACAACAGCGTCTACATCGATACAGTGACAACGATTTTTATGCTCATCGGCGGCATGAATTTCTCTCTCCATTTCCAGCTGTTTCAAGGCAACCCCAAGGCCATGTGGAACGATGGGGAATGGCGTTTCTTCATGCTCACCTTTCTCATTTTCACGGTGCTTATCGTCATCAATCTCCTGGGAACGCATACGGAATCCCTGGGGCTGGCCTGCCGCCATGCCGCTTTCGCCGTGGCCTCCATCATGACGACCACCGGATACGCCACTGCAGATTTTGAGCTCTGGCCGCCCATGGCCCAGTGTATTCTACTTGTCTGCATGATCATCGGCGGTTCGGTTGGTTCCACGGGTGGTGGTGTCAAATGCATGCGGATCATGGCGCTGCTCAAGCAGTCCTACTGCGAGTTGCTGCGACTTATTCACCCTCGTGCCGTAATTCAGGTCAAAATCGGCCGACAGGTTGTGCCCCCTGAAGTGATGAGCGGTGTTTTGGGCTTCATGACCCTGTACCTGCTGCTGCTGATCCTTTCGGTGATCGTCGTGGCCGGAACAGGGGCCGACCTGACCACCAGCATAACTTCAGTCATCGCCTGCATTGGCAACGTCGGCCCGGGCCTGGGGGCTGTCGGACCGATGGACAATTATTTCGGCATGCCTACTTTTGCCAAATGGATTCTTTCCGTCGACATGCTCATGGGACGCCTGGAAATCTATACGGTGCTGGTGCTTTTGGTACCGAGGTTCTACCGGAAGTAAGGCCCGACCACAAAGGTATCTTTATGAAACATGCGTCCGGAGCTGTTCCCTTTTTCCTGTTCGCCATGGGCCTCGCGTCCCTGGTG
>CAITZN010000634.1 GCA_903896915.1 uncultured bacterium | reverse complement strand
TCCCCAGCCTGACCAAACACCGTCAATAATGCATGGTCGTCAAATTCTCCGGCAATCTCAGGACGGATGCCAAGCGAACTGAACCATTGATCCAGACTTCCCCGCAATGCTGACATTGGAGTAGGCAATAACATTCGGGCATTGTTCAGCGATTGTGGAAATCCCAGTCGCAACGGTCCGGCTAGAGATTCCACAGCACAAAAGGTCACCCCGCATTCTCCCAACAGGTGGCTGTAGGCCTTGACACTCAGGCCTGGCTTCACAGGTGAACCGGTGAGTACAATATCCAGATTGTGAACGGCTAATTCAGCCAGGAGTTGCATCTCTTTGCCCTCGTGACATGCAAGGCGTAGTCCTTCGGAAAGAGCCATGGCTGGTTCCAGAATTCTTCTGGCCATCAACTTGGGAAGCGCGTCCACGATGCCGACCTCAAAACGGAGCGGTCCTGAAACGACCCTACCTTTAACAGTATCAATCAGCTCCAGGCCCAGAGCGAAAATCTCGTCGGCATACCGGAAGACCAAACGTCCGAGATCCGTTAGCTCTAGATTACGCCCCACTCTCCGGAAGAGCTTGCCGCCCAAGGATTCTTCTAGTCTGCTTATCTGCATGCTGACCGTAGATGTGGCCAATCGAAGTCGTTCTCCGCCTCTGGTGATGCTCTCTTCTTTGGCTACAATCCAGAAGTAATAGAGGTGATGATAGTTAAGCCATTCCATTTTATATTTCGATTTTATTGAATTGTTAAGTTGTTATTATCTATTTGTTAAAAACAACATCCCTCATTATGGTTTCCAATAACAACAAGTAACAACACCATCAACGGAGGAGTTCATGAGTGTCGATGTCAACTGGAGTGCACTGGATTCCGATGAGGAATCAAAAATTATCATTTTGCGCCAACTACAATATTTCTTGGGGCGGTATCGTGCCGTCATCATGCGAGTCCAGGTTCGATTCTCGGATGTAAACGGTCCCAAAGGGGGTTGTGACAAGCAGTGTGTGGTTTCTTTAAAGCTCAGGCACATAGGTGAAATCATCATCAAGGGCGATGGGGTTAATTATCTTGAGGTGTTTCAAACCAGTTTTGAAAGACTTGTTCGTTCCGTTCGGCGTGAACTTGCAAAGCAGCGCGATAAGCCGATTCGAATTAATCGGAGGGAATCATCGAAAGAATTAGAAATAACTGATCTTGTTACAGAGTAAGACATGTTGATTATTTTTACACGAAAAAAGTCATTTGCCGCGCACGGTCCTTCGTCTGGAAAATTGCTTGCCGGATGTATTCCAACAATATTTGCGATACTTTGCGTTATGACTGTGTGAAATGAAGGTCCAAAAGACAATGTTACCAGCAGCCCTGCTGAATCAAAGAGGCGGAAGAGATTTAAGGGATTGATTGAAATATTAGTCCTCAAACAACAAGTCGCTATGAAAGCTATCCACATCCCAATTTAAATGAAAAAAGGAAATCCATATGAAGCACATAAATTTTTCAGAAGAACTGAGATATTTAAAAACAAATTATAAGTTGAACCGAAAGCTCAAAATTTTTCTTGGTGCCGGCCTTGCTGGAATTTTCATGGTTGGCGCGCTGGTCGTTTGGGCAGGAGTTGCAACTTTCAAAAGTGTTGCAAGTATTGGAGCAAACCCCGTCGTGCAGGAAAAAATCAAATCTTGGAATAATACCAACGTACAAGAAAAGATTGTGAGCCTCGAAACGGGGGTTAAAAATCTTCCAGCCCTTACAAAGGTTGGTTGTTGGACCACAGCACAAGGCCTTATGAAGGTAGAAGTATGGATTGCAAAACCCTTTGTTGAAAATTTAAACAGCTTAAAGATTGCCTGCCTGAACAAATAGATATGCCAACTGAGAGGTTGCTTTCAGGTTTCCCTGTGCAGGTTTTTTTATCATCGTAAGACAACGGATCTGATTGACACCACTTATAATCAAAGGAGAACGTTTTTATGAAATGCCCGGTATGTATTACTGCTGAACTTAAGATGACAGATCGACAAGGAGTGGAGATCGATTACTGCCCTGATTGTCGTGGAATATGGCTCGACCGTGGTGAACTCGACAAGATAGTTGAACGATCCTATGCTCAATCCCAACAACCCCAGCAGGCAGCCCCACAACAGACAACTCAGCAACCGCAATACCAACATGGCGGCGAGAGCAATCCCTTTAATAAAAAACATCATGACAAACATTATAATGAGCATGGTTTTGGCCCACAGGGTC
>CAITZN010000633.1 GCA_903896915.1 uncultured bacterium | reverse complement strand
GTCAGACCCTGCAGGACTTGCTCGATGCTGGACTGGGATCGATTCCTGGCGGAGGCGCCGAGGTTTTTAGTCCGCGTATCCGGCAAATCACCTGCAAAGAAAAACTTTCCGGCGAAGGCTGGCTTGAAGTCGCTCGGATTGCCCATAGTCTGGGTGTCCGAACCAATGCCACTATGCTTTATGGCCATATCGAGACCATTGAGGAACGCCTGGAACACCTGGACGCACTTCGCCGCACTCAGGATGAGACCGGCGGGTTTCTGGCTTTTATCCCCCTGGCTTTTCACCCCAAGAATACGGAAATGTCGGAACATTCTAACACCACTGGCATCAACGATCTGAAAAACATAGCGGTCAGCCGGTTGATGCTGGATAACTTTCCCCATATCAAGGCCTATTGGGTCATGATCGGCCCCAAGCTGGCGCAGGTGGCCCTGGCTTTTGGCGCCGACGATATGGATGGCACGGTCAAAGAAGAGGTTATCACCCACATGGCCGGCGCGGAAACCGAACAGGCCATGGGGCACAAAACCTTGATCCGCTTGATTCAAGAAGCCGGGCGGCAACCTGTGCAACGGGACACCCTCTATAACGTCATTGCAACCTTCTGATTATGCAAAAAATTTTAGACAAGGTTGAGCAGGGCGAGCGGATCGACGGCGAGGCCTTTCTCCGCCTGGAACGAGAGGCTAGCCTGCACCAGTTAGGATTTCTTGCGGGCGCTGTCCGAAAGCGGCTGCATCCTGATCCGGTTGTCACCTATGTCATTGACCGCAATATCAATTATACCGATATCTGTATCTCTGCGTGCAAATTCTGCGCATTTTTCAAAACGCCTGAAGATCAAAGCGGTCAGTTGCTTTCCAAGGATGA
The DNA here is from genome assembly GCA_903896915.1 of uncultured bacterium. Lineage (GTDB taxonomy): Bacteria > Desulfobacterota > Desulfobulbia > Desulfobulbales > Desulfobulbaceae > Desulfobulbus. The sequence continues at coordinate 3,892 of CAITZN010000633.1, read as the reverse complement.
ACTAGCCTATAAAATCAAGGAAACCAAGGCGCTTGGCGGCACCCAGATTCTGTTGCAGGGCGGACTGCACCCGGATAAACCACTTGAATATTATGAGGACATGCTCCGGTTCATAAAAGCAACCGGGATTCATATTCACGGATTTTCTCCACCTGAAATACATCATTTTTCGCAGTTGTCTGGTCTGTCGGTCACCACTGTCCTGAAACGGTTGATTGCGAGTGGTCTCGATTCCATTCCTGGTGGCGGTGCGGAGATTCTCAACAATCGTGTACGCCGGGAATTAGCGCCAAAAAAATGCAGTGCCGATCAATGGATTGCCGTGATGGAAGAGGCGCATCATCTTGGGCTGCGCACCACAGCCACGATGATGTTTGGCCACATCGAGACGATCGAGGAACGGTTGGAACATCTGCAACGGTTGCGCGATCTACAAGACCGGACCCGGGGATTTACCGCCTTTATTCCCTGGCCCTTTCAGCCGGACCACACTCCGCTGGCTGCTGTTCGTAAAATCGAAAAGACCACTGCCGTAACCTATCTGCGAATATTGGCTCTCAGTCGGATCTTTCTCGATAATTTTCAAAATATACAGGCGTCCTGGGTTACCCAAGGTCCGAAGATTGCCCAGCTTTCCCTTTTCTTTGGCGCCAACGACTTCGGCTCTACCATGATTGAAGAAAATGTTGTGGCGGCAGCTGGAGTGCGCTTCCGCCTTTCTGAGCAAGAGATCAGGCGACTGGTGAGCGATGCCGGATTTCAACCTCAACAGCGCCTGATGGATTACACCCCTGCCTGATGGTTGCCGCATCGGTTCGTATTCATTGTGCCCCGTGGGTTGTGCCGGTCTGCCGTCCTATTATCGTTAGTGGTGGGGTGGCGATCGCCGCTGGCAAGATTGTCGCGGTTGATAGTCTGCAACGGTTGCAACAGCAATATCCACAGGCCGAGTTAGTTACCTATCCGACATCTGCCCTGACGCCTGCTCTTATCAATGGTCATATCCACCTGGAATTATCTCATCTGGCTGAACTTGCCGCCGTTCCTTTTTCCGGCAGTTTCACCGGTTGGATCACCCGGTTGCTGCAACTCCGTGAGGATTTAGGCGCGACTGGCGAACTGGTAGAACAGGCGGCTTTACAGGTTGCTAACCAACAGTATGCTACCGGGGTGAGCGTGCTTGCCGATATCGGCAACACCATGATCAACCAACATTTTGCCGGTAGTTTTCCTGGCATTCTCTTTCCCTTCAAGGAATATCTCGGGTTGGCTGCGTTCACCCTGGAGAAAAATGTACTACGTTTACAACAAGAACCAGTTGATGCTTTTTGTTCAGGACACGCTCCATACTCTACTCATGCACGCTTGCTGCAGCAGTTGAAGGCACGGGCTGTATCGCTTGACCATGTTTTCCCAATTCACACAGCAGAGCCGGCTGCTGAGGGGGAGATGATCCGGCAGGGAAGGGGGGAACTCGTTGATTTTGTTAACCAGCGAGGGTTCTGGGATGGTTCTTTTGTCGCAAGAGGCAGCGGCGGTTCCATTAACTACCTGCACGATCTGGGATTGCTCGACGCTCGTACCCTCTGCGTTCATGCCGTCCATGTTGCCGCCGAAGAAATTCGAATTCTGGCAGGGGAGGGCGCTAAGGTTTGTCTCTGCCCCGGCAGCAACCGTTTTCTTAGCACCGGACATGCACCGGTGCAACAATACCTTGAGAATGGGATTTTGCCCGCTTTGGGAACGGACAGCCTAGCCAGTAATCCTGAACTCTCCATTTGGCGCGAGATGCAGATCCTGGCGGAAGAACATGCAGAAGTTGATACTGCAGCCATCTTTGCCATGGCGACGCTGGGCGGAGCCGAAGCGCTGGGTTTAGGGAATCGGCTCGGCACTCTGGAATCAGGGAAGGACGCCGATTTATTGGCCATTCCGTTGTCTCAGGAGAAGATGACAGCAGCTCAGGTGTATGACTATCTGGTAACAACCGGCAGTCGCTTGCAACCGTTACGTATACAAAGGTAAAATGGGGAAAGTCATGGCGCGCATCGGTATGGTCAATTATATCAACACAGCGCCCATTTACGAGATCTGGAAAGAACAATCTCTCCCTGCAGACTGGGAAATATTCGAGGGGCAGCCAAGCCAATTAAACACTATGCTGGCTGAAAATCGGATTGACATGGGTTTTGTTTCCTCTTATGCCTATGCAGCTAGTCCCGAAAAATATCAAATTCTGGCTGATCTCTCCATCAGTGCCACCGGGCCGGTGGGCAGTGTCTTCCTTTTTTCCGAACTGCAGCCCGAAGCTCTTGACGGAAAAACAGTGCTCCTGTCCAGGCAATCCGATACATCTATCCGACTGGTGCGGATTATTTTAGAAGAGTTTTTCCAAGTCAAACCCCGCTATGCCATTGGCGATGTCTATGGAGAAATGGCGATAACTAGCGGGGTGAGTGCTGTAATGGCAATCGGCGACGATGCCTTGCGGCTTAAAAGTGAAAAACGTTTTCCCTTCCAGTTAGATCTAGGTGAAATTTGGCACAAGAACACAGGGCTCCCTTTTGTTTTTTCTGTCTGCGCGGTGAACGAGACCTTCCTTGTCGAACAGCCCGAGACTGCCAGGGCAATACGGCACACGCTCATCGATTGCCGGGAGCAAGGGGCTTTGCGAATGGCAGAGATTTGTGACCGGGTAGCACGTCGAATCCCCATGGATTGTGACGCCTGTTCTCTCTACTTGATGGGTATTGAACATGATCTGCCACCCCTGAAAATTGAGGCATTAGAGCGGTTTTTTCAATATTTGGTGGACAGGGGAGAGGCTCCGGCCAGCACCTTACCTTTAAAGATATTTAAATAGCTGTATTTGCGCTATTTTATACAATTTGTGCAAGTTGAACTGATGGAAAATACGAAGTTGCCCGACGAAAAGAAAAAATTTGTGAAAGAAAAATTTTCTTCGATCAGCGGCCAGTACGATCTTCTTAATTCTCTGCTCTCTCTGCAGATCGACCGCTATTGGCGCTGGCGGACCGTTCGTTTGCTCCGTGAATTTCCTGAGGGTTGGGTCATGGACCTCTGCGCCGGTACCTTGCCGTTATCGCTGGAACTGACCAGGCAGGCACCGCAGAGGCAGGTGCTGGCCATCGATTTTTGCGAGGATATGTTGCAGGCCGGGGCAAAAGCCTTGCCAAACGATGGCCGCAGGGGACGTATTTTTCCTGTTTGCGGTGATGGCGAGATCATTCCAGCCCCAACAAATTCGTTTTGGGGTTGCACCGTGGCTTTTGGGGTACGTAATCTTTCCCAAACCCTGCAAGGATTAAAAGAGATGCATCGCATCCTTCGTCCTTCCGGCAAATTGCTGATTCTTGAATTTTCCAGGCCAACCAACCCAATCATTAAACCGATTTACACCTTTTATCTCAACCGGATTCTCCCGGCTGTCGCCGGGCTGATCTCGGGAGATAAGGAGGCCTATCAATATCTGGCTTCATCAATTGCCGCTTTTTATGAGCCGGAAGAATTGCTGGCCATGATGCGAGAAGCCGGTTTTTCCTCAGTCTCACGGGTACCGCTGACGTTTGGTATTGTCTCACTCTACATAGGAATAAAAAAATAAGATGGCAGGGTGTCAGCGAATTATTCTAGGGATCACTGGTGCTACCGGCATGCTCTATGTTCCGGCGCTTTTACGACTGTTAGCCGCACAGGACGTCGAGGTGCACGGGATTTTGTCTGAAGCCGGTCGCAAAGTATTGCAGATTGAACTAGGCCTGGAACAGAAAGATTTGTCGCAGGTGGCCCGTTGGTTTGCTGCAGACGATTTCACCGCGCCTCCCGCTTCAGGTTCAGCCAAGTATGACGCGATGGTGGTCCTGCCTTGTAC
>CAITZN010000632.1 GCA_903896915.1 uncultured bacterium | reverse complement strand
TCCAGAGGGAATGAAAAAGGACGAGGTGCTCAGGATGCAGCAATTGAGCAAGGCTAAAATTTTAGAGCCGTATCGTTCGCAACGAATTGCCAAAGATGGGACCGTTGTACCTGTTTTGATAACAGCCTCCGCCTTGTTAAATGATGCCGGAACGATATATGCGATAGCCACCACGGAAAGGTTGGCTAAGGAAAAGGAGGTTGACCGCAATGACCAGTAAAGATACGAACCCCGAACAATCGCCCTCCCCGCCAGACGCGTTTCATCCCGGTTCCGAAGTGACAGGGCAGGCTTTGCGGCAACAGGCAGTAGAGATCTTTGAGCAAAGGCAATCCCTGTCCGCCCAAGACCTGAGCGAGCTGTCGCCCGAAGCCGTCCAGCAGACACTCTATGAGCTGCAAGTGCATCAGATTGAGCTGGAGATGCAGAATATAGAGTTGCAGCGAGTGCGGGAGGAACTTGAGACCGCAAGGGCTCGCTACTTCGATATCTATAACCTGGCACCGGTGGGCTATATGACGCTCACCGATAACGGGATTATTGAGGAGGCCAACCTGACCGCTGCTACTCTCTTGGGTATGTCCAAGCTGGAGCTGGCAAGGCAGCCGATCAGCCGATTTATTTGCACAGAAGACCAGGATATTTACTATCTGTACAGCAAACAGCTTTTTGAAACCGGTCTGCCGAGTGTGTGCGAATTACAGATGGTAAAAAAGGACACCACGACACTCTGGGCGCACCTGGCGGCTACAACCGCCCTCGGCAACGATGGCGCGACCGTATGCCGTGTTGTCCTGAGGGACATCACCAGCCGCAAGCGCGCCGAAGAAGAAATCCTGCGAAACGAATCGCGATTGAAAAGGTTGGTGGCTATTCTGCAATATCCGGCCGAGACCATCCAGGATTTTCTCGATTACGCTTTAGAACAAGCCCTCCAACTGACCGGGAGCAAGATCGGTTACATTTACCATTACCTTGAAGATCGTAAGGAGCTTGTCCTGAACTCGTGGTCGAAAGATGTGTTGCCCGCATGCGCCGTTGCCAACCCGCAGACCTGTTACGCATTAGAAAAGACTGGTATCTGGGGAGAGTCGGTTCGGCAGCGTCGCGCAGTTATCGTTAACGATTTCCAAGCCGCCAATCCTCTAAAAAAGGGCTACCCTGATGGCCACGTTCACCTCTTAAAATTCGTGACAATCCCGATCTTCAAAGGTGAGCGCATTGTCAGCGTGGTCGGCTTAGCGAATAAAGAAACAGATTATGATGAAACCGATATTCTGCAAATCTCGTTGTTGATGGATGCTGTTTGGAAAGTTACCGACGGCATGCAGGCTGAGATGGAGAGGAGTAAACTCGAAACCCAGTTTCAGCAGGCGCAGAAGATGGAATCCGTGGGGCGATTGGCGGACGGGGTGGCCCATGACTTCAACAATATGCTCAGCGTGATTCTAGGTTATGCGGAACAGGCCCTGGAGGAAGTCGATCCGTCGAGTTCAGTGCATCAAGCACTCCAACAAATTTATAATGCCGGCAAACGTTCAGCTAATATTACCCGACAGTTGCTGGCTTTCGCCCGGAAACAGAACGTCGCACCGGAGGTAATGGATTTAAACGAGACCGTGGAAGGAATGCTGAAGATACTACGGCGGCTCGTCGGCGAGAACATCAAGCTTGCATGGACGCCAGAAACCAGCCTGTGGTCGGTCAAAATAGACCCGTCACAGATCGACCAGATTCTAGCGAACCTCTGCGTCAATGCTCGGGACGCTATTGCAGACGTCGGTAAGATTATCGTTGAGACCGACAACTGCAGTTTTGATGCGGAATATTGTGGCGCTCATCCAGGCTTTATGCCTGGGGAATATGTAAAAATTGCTATCAGTGACAACGGTTGTGGCATGGACAAACTGACCATGGCCAACATCTTCGAACCGTTTTTCACCACCAAGGGTGTCGGCGAAGGAACGGGTCTGGGCTTAGCCTCGGTATACGGTGCGGTTAAGCAGAACAAAGGTTTTATCAATGTCTATAGCGAACCCGGACAGGGAACGACGTTCACAATTTACCTGCCAAGATTTGTGGACCATGCAAGGCAGGTGCAGGTAGAAAGCATAACCAAACCTGCGGCGCGTGGGCATGAAACCGTTCTGCTCGTGGAAGACGAGTTAACCATCTTGAAAATGACCACGATAATGCTGCAACGGCAAGGCTACACCGTGCTGGCAGCAAACACCCCAGATGAAGCCCTCCGTTTGGCGAGTGATTTC
>CAITZN010000631.1 GCA_903896915.1 uncultured bacterium | reverse complement strand
TGAAATTGAAAAATGAAAACAAAGCCTTTGAAAAACAGCTCCTGCATACCCAGAAACTCGAGGCGATAGGCAGCCTAGCAGGAGGAATTGCACACGATTTCAACAACATACTGGCACCTATCATGGGCCGGGCCGAGCTGATGCAGGTCGAAAACAGCGACAATGCCAGCGTGCAGGAACATTGCCAGGGGATAGTCGACGCCTCCAAACGTGCCCGCGATCTAGTGAAGCAGATATTGACCTTCAGCCGTCAGGTTGACCAGGAAATTCTGCCGGTCTCTCTTGCCGATATCGTCCTGGAAGTCATTGGTCTGGTGCGCCCTGCCCTGCCCACCACAATCGAAATCGAGTACCATTGTCCCGAACAGAGCCCCTGGGTGATGGCTGATGCAACCCAGCTGCATCAGGTGATTTTGAACCTGGTCACCAATGCCTTCCATGCCATGGAAGAGCAAGGCGGCCGTTTGTGCCTTAAACTGGAGGCTGTCACCCTTGGAATCGGCGAGTTCAATGATTTCTCCATTTCACCCGGCTTATACCAGCAACTGACTATTGAAGACAGTGGCCACGGAATGGACAAGGCCACTATGGCTAAGATTTTCGACCCCTATTTCACCACCAAAGCGCACGGCAAGGGAACCGGATTGGGCCTGGCTGTTGTGCTCGGCATCCTGCGCGGTTACGGCGGTGACGTCCGGGTGGAAAGCAAGATTGACAAGGGAACGACTTTCACCCTCTATTTTCCGGCAATAGAGCTCGCTGCCGAGCAGACTCCGGTTGTGCACAATATTCAGGAGCCCATGCCCCACGGCACCGAACACATTCTTCTGGTCGACGACGAGAAATCGGTTGCCGATGTGACCACCAGCATGCTAGAGCGACTGGGGTACAAAGTGACGGTCCGCATCAGCAGCTATGATGCACTGGAGGCCTTTCGCAATCTGGCGGACCGGATCGACCTCCTAATCACCGACCTGACCATGCCTCAGATGACCGGGCTCCAGCTCTATCGGGAGATCAAAAAAATCCGGCCAGAGGTCAAAGTCATCATTTGCACCGGATTCAGCGAACAACTTGACAGCCACAAATCAAAAGCTATCGGTATCGAAGGTTTTCTCTACAAACCGGTAGTGATGGCGGATCTTGCCTGGTGTGTCCGTTCCGTGCTCGACGAGTAATCCCCGGACCCCCTTTGCACTGGCCGGAATTCGGCCTGTTGGCATACCCTTTTCAATAGACCTGTTGGCGAACACATGATGCTCGTCTGCATTCAGATCCGTATCGGGAAACTACATGAATAAAATAAAGATCAAGGAAGAGACGACTCTTCTGGCAGCGCTGGTCAAGAGCGGCTACTCGCGAACCAAAATCAAACAATTGCTCAAATACCGGGCGGTATCCGTCGGCGATCTGCCGGTGACCAAACTCGACCAGGTCCTGGCAACAGGCGATGTCATAACCATTACTGCGGAAGGTGAGGGCCCGACCAGGTTCACGCCCTGCCCAGGCATTGACATCATCTACGAGGACGAAGACATTCTCGTCATTGACAAGCCACCGAGATTGCTATCTATCGCCTCGGAGACCGAAAAAACTAAAACCGCCTATCACATGCTGACTACCTGCATCAGCGAACGCACTGCTGACGGCAAGGGACGAGTCTTTATCGTCCACCGGCTTGATCAGGGCACTTCGGGTCTGCTGGTCTTTGCCAAAAATGAGGAAGCCAAGCATATCATGCAGGGCTCATGGCAGGATGCCCGTAAAAAATACCGGGCAATCGTCGAGGGATTACCACAAAAAAGCAGCGATACGATCTCCAGCTACCTGTGTGAATCAAAAATTCACCGGGTGTATTCAGTCAAGGAGGACAACGGCGAGGGCAAGTTCGCCCAGACCATGTACCAGGTAGTACAAACTCAAGGCGATTATTCCCTGCTGGAAGTGACACTGCTAACGGGCCGCAAAAATCAGATCAGGGTTCACTTGGCCGACATAGGCCACCCCGTGGCTGGCGATAAAAAATATGGAGCCAAAACCGACCCGATTAAACGACTCGCCCTGCAATCCTACTTTCTGGCTTTCAACCACCC
>CAITZN010000630.1 GCA_903896915.1 uncultured bacterium | reverse complement strand
TGCAGGTAATGTTCTTTGCAAGATGTCGGGCATCTAGACAGTTCGATTCCACTGCAGAAATGAACATCTCCTTAATCAGGTCCATATCCTTTTCGGAAGGCGCGCCATAAGACGCTGTGGTTCCAAAAAGGCCGAAACTTTTTCCTGGTTGCCAGGCATGGCAATCCAGACAATCCGCCTTCATCGGTTTTTTGAGATGGGCGAGATGAAGGCGGGCATCAAATTTGTTCGGTTCGGCCATGCCCCGACCTTTCGGGGCATGGCATTCCATACAGAAACTCACAACATTGCCCTTAACCGGGGGGTGCTTCTGGGGCAGAACCGTTGTGAAATCTTCATGACAGGCTGAACAGGACTTCTGCTTCTTCACCACATTCCCAGGAGTTGATTTTGCTCTAGCCGCTTCCGAGCATTCAACCAAGGGTATGCTGAAGATCTCTATCAACAGAAGAAACATCAATAGTGCCTGCCATTTATTCTTCATTCTCTAGTCCTTGACTCGAAGTTATGATGGGAGAGTATTGCTTAGCCCTTTTTGGCCGCGTTCGTGCCGGCTATCCGACCAAAAACGATACAGTCCGGGACGGCGTTACCACCTAGACGGTTCGACCCGTGGACCCCGCCCGTGACTTCTCCAGCCGCATAAAGTCGTGGAATCGGGTTGCCCCAGATGTCGATGACCTGGGCTTCCTTATTGATGCGGAGCCCCCCCATTGTATGATGCACCGCAGGCCACTGCGCAATTGCATAGAAGGGTCCTTCTGTCAGGGGAATCATGGATTTTGTAAACTGGCGACTGAAATCAGGATCCTTCCCATCCGCCATATAACTGTTGTGAGTTTTGATGGTTTCCTGAACAGCGTCCGCAGGGATGCCAAGCTTGGTGGCCAGTTCGGCAAGTGTTTCTGCTTTGACAAACCGACCTTTGGCCATTCCTTTTTCTACTTCCTCTTTTGTGCCCATTTTGGGAATCATGGCCTCGTTGAAAATGGAATAGGTCGGTTTCATACCGGTCTTGATTTGAGCCATGGAGACAACGTCGCGACGTTCCATTTCGTTGACAAAGCGTTTTCCCAGTTTGTTCACATAGACGATTCCGTAACCCGGTCCACGGAAAGGATAGACGGCTGGTGCATCAAGAATACCGGTTTCGGGATCAGCGTAGGGATACAGCTGGATAAAGGCGAGTTGCAAGGCGTCGGCACCGACAGCCTGGGCATAACGAATCATTTCACCCGTTGCGCCCGGCTGATTGGTACAATTAAATTCTGGGACGATGCTCGGGTTGAAAGCCTGGCGCATCTTGATATCCCTGCTGAATCCGCCTGAAGCGAGGATCAGAGCCTTGCTGATTTGAATATTTTTTGTTTTTTTACCAATCTTTACCTCCACGCCCTCGATGGGGTTCAAGGGATCGCTATCTTTTCTCCAGATCCATGTAACCTCCGCATTGAGACGAATTTCCAATCCCCTTCCTTCGGCAATCTTTTTCAGCGCTTCCGTATAACCACGGCCGACACCCTCATCACAGGTATGGGTCCGGTACGCCGTATGTCCACCGGTCCGATTAAGAACATCTCTGAGCTTGAGCCCACCGTTATCTACCATCCAGTCGAGTGATGCGGTTGCTCCCTTAACGAGAACATCGACCAGTTCTGGCGAGCCGTAAAAGTCACCACCTTTCAGGGTGTCGGTCTTATGCAGATCTGTGCTGTCTTCGCCTAGATTCAATTTCTGGCGCAAATGGAATTTATCGTCCCATGAATTGTATTCGCCTCCATTGATGATAGAATTTCCGCCATACGTTGGCCGTTTTTCCAAAATAATGACCTTACTGCCCTGGGCGCCTGCCTCTGCGGCTGCGGATAGACCGGCAAAACCTGAACCGACGATCACTACATCTATTTTTTCATCCCATTGATTCGGTAAGGCGCGAGTCATCGCTTCAGCAGAGCCTGGCATGGCTAGGTTCATGGCCAGTCCACTGGCTGCGGCGACGCCTAAAGTAACGGCTCCCTGCAAAAGAGTTCGCCGAGATGCGTTCATGGCTTTTTCTTCCTCGACCCGTACTGACGGGAGTTCTTTGTTCTCTTGGTTTTCCTTAATCATTTTCCACCTCTATTTTTTGTTGTTTATAAAAAGTCAGCTTGCTTTCTCACGCGCCCTTACGTCAGGTTATTGCCTACTCTATTCTGCAATTCTAAAGCCAAGGCTTTCTGACGCTGTTCGTGGCAACTCAATAGACTGATTTTAAAAGATATATTCATATTTCAAACTGCTGCGAAACGGCCTATGTTATAAATTTCAGGGGCCATATTTAACCGATGGTTGAATGTGACCATTTCTCGAAGTGATTTCGTTTTCGACGTTAGGCGCTGAAGAGGTAAGTAATCTTGGCAAAAGCAAATCCTGGGGTAAGGAACCAGTAACTTCGATCACCCGTAAGATTAGCTTAATTATTGATCAGAACAGGAAATATGGGGGCAGGAGATTGAAGAGACGTGTACAGGGAATATTGAATATTTGATGCGTTCAATAACGCACCATTTTCAACGGCATCGCAGCTCAGTTGAGTCTGTTCATCGATAATAAGCCAGTTGAGCTGACATTAAATGGCTCGCTGGCTTCATCGCTTCGCCAAATTTTTTAAACCGGTCGCCAAATAAAACACATGCAGGAAATTGGAAAACGTCTTCTCGCTACCCTTTCAAAGGTTACGAAAAAAACGCAACTCAGCACGCATATGCTCTACCTCCTTCAGCAGATCAAACACGGTGTTGAGCCAGGACAAATCACAGCGGTGAACAGCTCTCAGGTGCTCGATGCGGCGAATGGTATAGACAGATTCTTCCGTGAATCCCATCATTTCGTACGGTGGCTGAAAAACAGGCTGCACTAGGCCGGCACGGCAATAGATAAGTATGGACCGGCGAGGAACGGCTGCAAGATGCGCGGTGGCATCAAGACTGTAAAGGACATTTGGCTCTGGCTGATACACCTCTAGAGCACTGGACGTTGGCCTGTCCGCAAAAGTTCGTTCATTCATGAGGCCATCCTTGGGTTAAAGGTCGAAGTGGTTGCCAATGACTCCCACAATATTTTTTGTTCCGGTGTGCTCTGCGAAGGTACTTGGAGAGACACAAGTGCATACAGGTCGCCATAGGTGCCATCGCCTCTTGGCAAGGCCTTTGCTCGCAAACGGAATTGCCGGCCTGCGATTGTACCTGCTGGAATTTTTAAGGATACATCCCCATCAAGGGTGGGGATGAGGACAGTTGCACCCAGTACCGCTTCCCAAGGCGACAATTCCAGATCGTAATGTAAGTTGTTATCGCGCACCCGAAAGTCAGGATGCTTGGCGAAGACGACCCGTAAATACAGATTTCCCGAAACGCCACCACCAAAGCCTTCCTGTCCTTTGCCCGCGAGACGGATCATCTGCCCCTCGTGAACGCCAGCTGGGATTTTTACGCGTAAAGTTTGGATAGTAGATGAACTTGTGCGCGGATCGGTACGCTCAAGACTGATCATGCGCGTCGAGCCGTGCATGACCTCTTCAAGGGTCACCAGGAGGTCGTTTTCAAGGTCGCGGCCGCGTTGAGCAAAACTCCCGCCACCCATCTCTTGTGCTCCTGTTCGGCTGAAACCGCTCGATGCGCGGCCACGACTCCCGAGAAACTCTTCGAAGAAATCGCTGAAACCCGTCCCCTCGAAATGGAATTCAGGACCTCCTCCCGCAGTGTGGTCAAAACCATTCTTCTGCCGTGGTGGTGGTTCTGGTTGATTCCAGTTTGCTCCCAAAGTGTCATATTTGAGCCGTTTATCCGGATCGCTGAGAACTTCGTTGGCCTCGTTGATTTCGCTGAACTTGTCAGCAGCTTTTGGTTGATCTTTAGCGACATCAGGATGAAATTTTCGAGCCAACTTGCGGAACGCTTTCTTGATTTCCGGGCCGGTAGCATTTCGTTGCACACCCAGGGTCTGATAGTAGTCTTTGAATTCAATTGGCATGGAACCTATCCTGATGTATTTGCAATCCTAACGCAGACAGTTCTGCCCCTGTGGGACTGTACTCCGAGGGCCTAGTGCCACGCGAATATCAGAACTTCAGTTGATACATTTCTTTTTTTGTCGCGACGATTTTCAC
>CAITZN010000629.1 GCA_903896915.1 uncultured bacterium | reverse complement strand
AGAAAAAAGATGAGGGCAAAGATGCCGAAGACGATACGGTAGTAGGCAAAGGCCCGGAAATCGTGGTGCGCGACGTAACGGAGCAGCCCCTTGATCGCCAGCAGGGCGCTGAAAAAAGCGGTGAGAAAACCAACGGCAAAAAAGGCGAGATCCGCACCTGCCAGATACTGCCAGGATTTGTAGACATCGTAGCCGGTGGCCATAAACATGGTGGGGATGGCGAGAAAAAAGGAAAATTCAGTGGCAGCTCGCCGCGACAGACCGGAAAGCAGACCGCCGATGATGGTAGCGCCGGAACGGGAGGTGCCGGGGATCAGGGCTAAAACCTGAAAGAATCCAAGTTTCAGGGCATCGCGCCAGTCCATATCGTCGACCTCAGTGATGCGCGGTTGCCGCTCGCGGCGTTCGACAAGGAGAATGATCAAACCACCGACGATAAAAGCGATAGCCACTACCACCGGGTTAAACAGGTGGGCCTTGATGGTTTTGTGCAACAGCAGGCCGAAGACTGCTGCGGGCAACACGCCGACAATCAGATTGAGGGCAAAACGTTGGGCGCTCGCCTGGCTGGTAAGGCCGGCAACTACGCGGAGTAGCCGCAACCGGTAATGCCAGCAGACCGCGAAAATAGCGCCGAGCTGGATGCAGATCTCAAAGGTTTTCGCCTGCTCGCCGGTGTAGGAAAGCAGATCCCCGGCAATGATCAGATGCCCTGTGGACGAAATCGGCAGAAATTCGGTGAGGCCTTCGACCAGGCCAAGAATCACGCTCTGGATCAGCGCATAAATATCCATAAAAAGGCTCCGAATCGATCAGCAAAAAAGGCTATTCAGGTTGTTTCGATGGTAGCCGATTTGGCAAAAAATCGAAATGAAGAGGCCGCGACTGGTCAACGCAGGTTACTACAAGGGGTGTTTGCGAAAACAGCAGGGGCCGGCCATAACGAGTTGGCGGTTTCAGGATGTACACGCCCCCCCCCGCCAGCGGACCCTTGCTGATACCTGAAATACCTATCAGTGTCAAGTGGCTCCAGTAAGCGAGTCAGATTCAGTCTCGATCGTCTCTCGTCTGTTCGAAATAAGGTTGATACTCGCGGAAGTAGATATCGGCCAAAGTGAGGAATGCAGCAACCGCCAACGGCCCGTAGATGATACCCATGAGGCCAAATATACTCATGCCGCCGATGATGGAGAGGAGCACAAGCAGAGGGGGCAATTGCGCCTTGTCGCCTACGAATCTGGGTTTAAACAGATAATCGACAGAGAATGAGAGCATAAGATAAAAAACCACCGTCACCAAGGCCTGCCACCCGTATCCCTTCAGATAGAGAATGAGCGCTGTCGGCAGCAAGACCAACCCAACCCCGACGATCGGCATGAAGGCGGCCACCGCCATGATCGCCCCCCAGAGGACAGGTGAGATATAACCCATGGCCGCAAAATACATTCCGCCGCAGACGCCCTGGATAAGGCCGCTGAGACTGTTGCCGATGAGAATGGCCCCGGATATTGTCGAAAATCTGCGAATGAGAAATCGGTTCTGGGTCACAGGCAGCGGCGAAAGCTTGATCATAAACTCGGTCAGGCGGTCGAGTTCTATCAGCAGAAAGAAAACGCCGGTGATCAGGATGCAGAATTGAAAAATAAAACGCATGATGTCGGCGGCCCAGACGGAAATCTGGTTATAGAGAAACCTGCCTATAGTGGTTATGAGATTGGTGATCAGCCCCGGCAGCTTGTCTAATTCCACATCGATGCCGAAACCGGCCAAAAACGTATTGGCCCGGCTGATCAGGGTACTGTTTTTCAGGGTTTGCTGCAGCAGCACGAGGACGTCGTTTTGTTTGCCGAGTTGAATCACACCGGGAATCTCGGCAGATATGGCGCTGATGCAGAAGAGTAGGGGGAGGAACACACAAAGAGTGATCAGGAGACAGGTGAGGAAAGCGGCTAACCAGGGACTGGTCCTGGTGCTGATCCAGTTGTAGGCGGGATGAAAAACACTGGCCAGGAGAAAGGCCAAAAACAACTGGTTCCAGAAGGGCCAGAGCACCAGGCCGAGCATCAAAAAGGCCGCGAGAAACATCAGGATAAAGGTTCTACGCTGAAACGGGGGAGGTGTTGCCGTCATGCCTTCTCCTGATACTGCTTTGGCGCTAGGGTAGCGAAAACCGGTTGGATGCTCTTTCGTCCTATTCTAAAGGGCAGCGGTTTTTTCCGCCAGCGTAATATGGAGGTATTGTCTCTTCCTACCAGGCCCCTTACGGCACGGCTGCAAGGTACTGAAAATGCGGTCTCCTTAGAGCCGGTGCCAGAAACATTCCTGCACCCTGCTCCGGGAAAAGTGTTGCAAGCAACGGCTGAATAGTGTAGATAATTTCTCTTTCGAGTAGAAAGAACCATTTAAGTCGGGGCGTAGCGCAGCCTGGTTAGCGCGCCTGCCTTGGGAGCAGGAGGCCGAGTGTTCGAATCACTCCGCCCCGACCATTACAATACAAAACAAGAAAGCCAAGCACTTGCGAAGTGCTTGGCTTTCTTGTTTTGTACCTAATTTTTCTGGTGGACGCTTAAAGAGATGGTTTTAAATCACTCTTGTGAGGGATGTATTGCTGTTGCGAAGTATTTCTTCAGTTTTCTTATTGCAGCCTGCTCCAGCTGGTAAATACTTCCCCTCGTCACACCGTATATCTTGGCAATTTCAACGGCAGACTGCCCCCCCTTGTCATAGGCTCCTAACCCATAACGACGATTAATTATATTTCTGCTTTTCCCTGAGAGTACCGTCTCCACAGCCGCAAGAAGAAGATGGCGCTGTTCTTTCTGTTCCGTCAGGTCCGCTGGATTTGCCGAGATCAATGCACTTTCTTTTTGTTGGTATTTCTCAGGTTCAAAAACCAGCTGCTCTGTGGCATTTTCCAAAAGACCCTGCACTACACGCTCTTTTTCCTCGTCTTTATCGCGCTTCGCCTGGGAAAACTTTTCCACAAGGTCAGAGGAGATACGAATCAACCGTCCTTCCAGGGCCTGACGTTGTATTTCTTTTTGGACCCAATGTGCAGCGAACGTGGAAAAACGAACGCCGACTGAAGGATGATACCGATATGCGGCCCGGGCTATGCCAAAGCTGCCAATCTGGCAGGCATCTTCGGCGGTCACGGAATGCTTGTAGAGCTGGCTGATCCTGCTGGTGAGTTTTTTCACCAGGTTTGTGGTCAGCAGCATGTAAATATTACGCAGGGTGTTCAACCGTGCAACGACATCGCTCAGTTCAGCAAAGGGCTGGCTCGCTATGATATGATTATCCGCTGTTCGAATGATGCGGTCCCATATCCTGGCGAGCACGAGATGCTGCAATGTTTTCCCCAGAGGAATGGTCGTTTTCCGGGGATCCATAGTGAACAACTGCAGCGCTTCCTGCCTCTCCAGTTCTGTTGAAAGACCGGCGCTATTAAAAAAAATCTTGCGCTGCTTAAAAAGATAACTGTTTTGAATGACAGTGATTGCCGCCTGACGAAAAGCCCTGTTATTGAAAACTAATAGGGTGAATTTGTGCCTATGGAGAAGGACCTCTGTGGCCAACTCCTTTTCATTGTCTTCTGTCAGATCCCGATCCTGGCAAAAAGCACTGGGCGTATTGAATGTCGTGTTAGCTCTGAGGATTTTTTCTGCAAATTCGCTGCTCAAGCCAAGTGATTTGACACGTTGCGGAAAGGTCAACTGCGTTGGTCTCGACGCAAGTATATCTACGATATTCAGTGAAGAGGTGGGCAGTTGCTGTGGTTCCCGATGCAATCGGGAATCGGATGCGTTCACCCCTTCATCACTAAAGTCAATTTTCTGTTTGAGCATCGGATTGAAAGAAAGCTCCTGATCTAGGGGGGGAGTATCGTTTAAAGAGCCATGGTTTCGACAACATTTGTATATTCTGATGTTGTGCATAAATTTCGTTCGATACTTTATATAGAATGTAGCATCAGACTTTGCATTTGTTAAATATATTTTGATATAAACGACCAAATCAACCTAACCCTTCTCCTTTACCAGTATTCCGCCACATGCCTCGTTCATAAAAATCCCTCCTGCCATACAGCGCATTTTTCCGAAATAAGCGGGATACTTTTGCCCATTCTCTGGTAAAATTACCTGGACTGAATCAAAAAAAATCCCTTCCCCTCCACCAGGAGTACAAGCGATGATTATCGGCATTCTCAAGGAAATCAAAACAGAAGAAAATCGAGTCTGCATGACGCCCGCCGGAGCAGAGGTGCTGGTCAAGAACGGTCATCAAGTCTTGGTGGAGAACAATGCCGGAATGGGCAGCGACTTCAGCGATGCCCACTACAGCGCCGCCGGAGCAGAGATGGTCGCCACAGCGGCAGAGATTTACGGGCGGGCTAATCTGGTCATGCACGTCAAGGAGCCGCAGCCCCGGGAATACGAGATGATCCGGGAAGGCCAGATCCTTTTCACCTATTTCCACTTTGCCGCCTCGGAAGCACTGACCAAGGAGATGATGGCGCGCAAGGCGGTCTGCATTGCCTATGAAACCATCACCGACCTGCGGGGCGCCCTGCCCCTCCTGACCCCGATGAGCGAGGTCGCCGGCCGGATGGCGGCCCAGGAAGCAGCCAAGTATCTTGAACGCAGTCAGGGAGGCCGAGGCATCCTGCTCGGCGGAGTGCCAGGCGTAGCCCCGGCAACGGTGCTGGTGCTCGGCGGCGGCGTGGTCGGCACCGAGGCGGCGCGGATTGCCAGCGGCCTCGGCGCAACCGTCTATCTGCTGGACACCAGCCTACCGCGCTTGCGCCAACTGGCTGAGATCATGCCGAAAAACTGCCTACCCCTGATGTCCTCACCGGCCACCATCCGCGACCTGGCCACCAAGGCGGATGCCATCATCGGCGCAGTGCTGCTTCCCGGCGCCAAGGCGCCCAAACTGATCAGCCGCGACATGCTCAAAACCTTGAAAAAAGGGGCGGTACTGGTCGATGTCGCTATCGATCAGGGCGGCTGTTTCGAAACCTCCCGGCCAACCACCCACGACCATCCGGTGTTCAAGGTCGATGGCATCCTCCATTACTGCGTGGCCAATATGCCCGGCGCGGTCCCCCTGACCTCAACCCTCGCCCTGACCAACGCCACCTTGCCCTATGCCCGTACCCTGGCCAATAAGGGCTGGCAACGGGCAGCCCAGGAAGATCCCGGCATCGGCGCGGGTATCAACGTCGTTGCCGGCATGGTCACCTGCCAAGGCGTTGCCGAGGCCTTCAATCTTCCCTACACCCCACTGGTAACGGTGCTGACATGAACTCTGGGGAGAAGAACGCCATGGTTTTTCCCTTTCTGGTTGTTAGCAGATAAGAGATCATCAAAAGTCGGCAACCGGCCCCTTCGTGCAAGCACGCTCCTGACATTCAGGCGGCAATCTTTTCCGCATGACGAGGCCCTATAACCTTAATCCAGGGCAGTTCCTGATACCAACTTGCAGAAATATTCTTGAGAAGAATTGCGCGGAACGGTATGATTTGGCCAGGCAACAATTCTTGAATGTGGGGAAGGATAGATGAAAAAATCCCGAATGATAGCCCTTACGCTTATAGCCTCGGCCTGCATCATGGCCACCGGTTGCAGTTCCGACCAGAAGGACCAGAAAACCAAGCGTAATACCTACGCATCAAAAGACGACTGCAGCAAGGACTGGGGCAGCGACGAATGCGAACAGTCGTCCACGACCACAGGTAACCGTTACCATGGTCCCCACTATTACTATATGGGTGGCAGCCCCTGGTATTACCCCAGGGGCCAGGACACACCGGTTGAGACCAAACCCTCTCAAGCCATGCACAATCTCGGCCCCGCCCAACAGTCTCCCCACGCAGTCTCCTCATTCGCATCGTCAAAAACTACCAGAGGCGGTTTCGGCCACGCCTCTTCTGCCCACGGAGGTGGTTCCTGATGCAACGTATGATGGTGCCGCCACGCCCCGACTGGCAGAGCAAATTTGAAGAACTTGGCTTTTCGTTCCACTCCATGGAAGGCGGCTATTGGAGCGAAGGGGTCTGCTACGAATTCTCTGCCGCCCAGATCGACCATCTGGAAGAGGTCACCCAGGAACTCCATGAAATGTGCCTGAAGGCCGTCGACCACGTGATCGCCAACAATCTTTTTGCTAGGATTGGTCTCGGCGAACAGGCAGCCGAGATAGTAAAGAATTCATGGAGCCAGGAAGAGATCAGCATTTACGGCCGTTTTGATTTCTCCTATGACGGCAAGGGCGAGCCAAAATTGCTCGAATACAACGCAGATACGCCAACATCACTCTATGAATCCAGCATCGCCCAGTGGGTATGGCTGGAAGAGCTGTTCCCACAACGCGATCAGTTCAACTCCATCCATGAAAAGCTCCTCGACGCCTTCAAGGCAGTGAAATACAGAATGCCGATTGTTTCGAAACTGTATTTCAGCAGCGTCAAAGAGCATGAGGAAGATCTGGTAACGGTCGAATATATGCGCGACGTGGCAGCTCAGGCGGGAATTGCAACGCAGCACATCTTCATTGAAGATATCGGGTTCAATCCGGAGGCGTCCAAGTTCATCGATCTGGACGACGAAGCGATCCGATTCCTGTTCAAGCTCTATCCCTGGGAATGGCTGCTGACCGATGCCTTCGGTCAATACATCCGGCCCGAGACAATCACCTTGATCGAACCGGCCTGGAAAATGGTCTTGTCAACAAAGGGCATCCTGCCGATATTGTGGGAGATGTTCCCCGGCCATACGAATCTGTTGCCGAGCTATTTCGATGTATCCCGACTGGGCAACAGTTTCGTCAAAAAACCGCTCTTTGCTCGCGAAGGCGCCAACATTGAACTGGTGCGAGAGGGAAGGGGGATAACCACGGAAGGTGGCTACGGCAGCGAAGGCTTTATCTACCAGGAATTAAAAGAGCTGCCGGCTTTTGATGGCCGGTACCCGGTTATCGGTTCGTGGATTGTCAATGGCATGGCGGCCGGCATCGGCATCCGCGAGGACGACAGCCCTATCACCAAAAATACGAGCCGTTTTGTACCGCACTATTTTACCGACTGACAATATTTCGGAGGAACCATGGAAATAGCATCACAGTTTTCCGGCGTTGTAAAATTTCTTGTTTATTTCATCGCATCACTGGGGTTGACCTCGCTTTTCCTGATCGTTTATATGCGGATCACGCCGTATAACGAATTCGATCTCATCGACCACGGCAATACTGCGGCGGCGTGCAGTTTGAGCGGCGCCCTGTTCGGATTCATCATCCCTTTGGCCAGCGCGATTATTCATAGCGTTAATTTTTTCGACATGCTGCTCTGGGGTGCGGTCGCCCTTGGCATCCAGGTTCTGGTTTACTTTCTGGTAAAGCAGCTGTTCAAGGGTCTGCCTGCTGCGATTGAGGAAGGAATTGTCTCGAAAGGATTGTTCCTCGGTGCCTTATCCATGGGGGCCGGGATATTGAATGCGGCCTGTATGTCGTATTAAAGAAAATCAGTACAACCACCTTGCCCAACCATCCTCCATCTAAACAAGGTCATGTAGGGGCACGATGCGGCCGATGTGGAAGAAAATAGTAAGGCGTTTGGTTTTTGTAGCATTGGGCCAATTAGTGGGATCTCTCATCCCGCCGGATCACCTTAAGGAGGTCTTTATGAAAAAATGGAACACTCTGCCGTTGCTTGCGCTCTTCTTCATGACATTGACTTCGTTTGCCTATGCAGCAGACATGCCGACGAAAGTAAACCGTCCGGTAATCAAAATCGGTGATACCTGGACCTATACCAAATCGATCGGCACGAATGTAAGGACCTTCACTTCTAAGGTTGTCGAAGTGCAGCCTGATGGAGGATACCAACTGGAAGTGCAAAGTTCTTCATCGAGCGGAACGTGGAAAGAAATATATGATCCCAATGGTAATGTGGTGAAAGATTACGGTTCAATCTTTTCACCCAGCCGAAATATTTTCCAGTTTCCTCTCGAGGTAGGGAAGGTGTATTCAGGTGCTAAATTCTCCAGGAAAAGCCCAAAGGATCCTACGGTCGACTATTCCATGCAAGCCGAGATCAAATCGATCACCCCTGAAAAGGTTGTGGTGAAGGCTGGTACTTTTAATGCGCTTAAGATCGAAGTCGAAATACCCTACGATGGAAGAAGCAGCAAAGGCAATAGTTTCTCGAATAAGGTGGTCGAAACGTACTGGTATGCACCTGAAGTGGGGCGGTGGGTCAAGAGAAATTACAACGACCTCGGCAACAAAGGCCTGGAAACATGGGAGCTCGAGAGTTTCAAGCGGGGCCAGTAACCGGGTCGTACAGGACTGCTTCACCAGAGGGCTTGTCAGCTCTGGGTGAAGTGAGCGAAGATAGGACATGCAGTGCCACAGTGTACATAGGGGGGGCCGATCTTGCCCCCCTACTCCTTTCCTTCCCTGCAGGGACTGACCGCAATAATCCCTGCCGCGACCAAGGCCTCGATCTCCACTTGCGTCAGTCCTGCCAGTTGCAGGATATCGCCCGCCCCTTCCCCCACCCCAGGCGGTTGCAGACGTAAATCAAAGGATTGCCCGCCAAGCCGCAACGGCAGCTTGGGCAGCTTGACCTGTTTGCCGAAAGGCGTCTGGGTGTCGGCAAACCCTCCTGACTCGTTCATTTGCGGGTCGTCCCACAGGTCTACCGGCTGGTTGACCGGGGCAAACGGGATCCCCGCCCGTTCCGCCAGAGCCATCAAGGTATTTTTATCCAGCCGCTGCAACCGTTGCTGCAACTCAGGAAAAAACCAGGGACGAGACTCTATCCGCCCTTGATTGGTGGCGAGCCGCGGGTCCTCCGCCCAGTCCTCAAAGCCGAAGGTCGTGCACATGCGCTGCCAGTGCCGTTCGGAGGTAATGCCGATAAACACCTGCTGCTTGTCCCTGGTGGCAAACAGTTCATAGACCGACCAAGTCCGGCCACGTTCCGGCATGGGCGGCGGGGCCTGTCCGGTCACTGCCGCCCCGGCCATATGCTGCCCCATGAGAAAGGCCACGGATTCGAAAAGCGTAGCCTGTACCATCTGCCCCTGTCCACTCTGCTGGCGCTGATAGAGGGCGGCAAGAATACCTATCACCCCGAAACCGCCGCTGAGGATATCCGTAACCGAGGCCCCGGCTCGCATCGGTTTGCCGCTTGGCCCGGTCATATAGGCGAGCCCGCCCATCATCTGCACAACCTCGTCCAGAGCCGGGCGGTGCGCATAGGGTCCAGGCATGAAGCCTTTGAGGGAACAAAAAATCAGGCCCGGATTGTCTTTTCTCAAAACCTCATAACCGATCCCTAAGCGATCAACCGTGCCTGGAGCAAAATTTTCAATAAGGACATCAACCTTGGCCGCCAGCTTGAGGAACAGGGCCCTGCCCTGTTCGGCCTTGAGGTCTATGGCCAGGCTTTTTTTGGTGGAACAGTCAGCGATGAATTGAAAGCCACGGTCAAGAAGCAACTGGTTCGCAATATTGATGCTTTCAAGCGCTTGGTGAAATTTTCGCCCTTTATAGCGGGCGACACCTTTACGCTGGCCGATTGCGT
>CAITZN010000628.1 GCA_903896915.1 uncultured bacterium | reverse complement strand
CATCGGTTAAATCTTGCAGAGTGAGCCCCATTTCGTTCAGAGCTGCCCCGGTCATCTTCTTAGCTATAGAGGCTATGTCGGCGGGTTGCTCGCCTACAGTCACCACCAGGTCTTTCTCCTTGCCGTCACGAATGATGCGCAGGGGCAGGTTGGTGTTGGGCAGGATCATCGCAATCTTGTTACGCAGGTCCGCCACATCGGTCACCGAAACGCCGTCTATCGCAACAACGATATCGCCCTGCAGCAGCCCACTTTTCTTGGCTGGCGAGCCTTCCGTGACCTCAGAAATAAGGGCACCGCCACTCACTTTATGGCCGAAAGATTTGGCCAGATCTTCACTGACATCCTGGATCATGATGCCGAGCCAGCCCCTGGTCACCTTGCCACCTTTGCGCAGTTGCTGTTCGATACTTTTAGCCATGTTGATGGGAATAGCGAAACCGATCCCCATATAGCCGCCGCTTCGCGAGAAAATAGCAGTGTTCATACCGACCGCCTCACCACGGATATTGAGCAGCGGTCCGCCTGAGTTGCCGGGATTGATGGCGGCATCAGTCTGGATAAAATTTTCATAATCGGTGATGCCCATCCGGTTGCGGCCCTTGGCACTGACCACGCCGACCGTCACGGTCTGGCTTAGCTCAAAGGGGCTGCCGATGGCGATCACCCATTCACCCACTTCAAGCGCATCCGAGTTGCCCAGAGGAAGGATCGGCAGGTCCTTGCCGTCAATTTTGATGATGGCCACATCGGACTGGGGATCGGTCCCCACCACTTTGGCCGTAAATTCCCGTTTATCGGCCAAACGCACGGTGATCTTGTCCGCATCTTCGACCACATGATTATTGGTAAGGATAAAGCCGTCGCTGGCAATGATGAATCCGGAACCCGCTGCCTTCTGCTTGAAGCTGCGCTTATTATCCTGTTTAGGATTGACGCGGGGGTTGCGGAACTGTGGACCGAAAAAACGTTCAAAAAAAGGATCGTTAAACAGATCAGAAGGTACTTGGCCCATATTTTTGCTGGTTGTCGCCTTTTCCACCGCAACATGGACCACGGCCGGACCCGCTTTTTTCACTACCGAAGAAAAAGCCTTGGAAGTACGGTCGAGGAGAGCGATATCCTCTTCGCCCTGAGCTAAGGCAGATTGATAGCTGCCTGTCAACAGCGTCAGGCAGAGGACACAGCAGGCAAGAACAGCCCCTTTGGAACTTGATGGTATTCTTTGCATGATTCAAACTCCATTCACAACAGAAAATAAGTTAATCACCCAGAAAGGGTGGCAGCAAAAAACAGACAACAACAGGTATGCAACGTCCTCAAAATAATTATACCTGAACCCCTGTTCGTCAAGAGACGACTTGTACCGCTCCCAACCACCTGTCACGCCTCGATCATTGCTGGCTGTAGCCGAAAAGGTTCTCGCCAGACGTCATTATAGTTTACAACTCCACCTGATTTCCCAGTTCCACGACGCGATCCGGCGGCAATTTGAAGAAGGAGGTGGCATTCCAGGCGTTGCGGGCCATGAAGATGAACAGTTTCTTGCGCCACTGGGCCATGGGAGCGGACCCGGTTGCAAATAAGGTTTCACGGCCAAGGAAGAAAGAGGTGGTATGGATATCGATCGCAAGCCCCATTTTATTCAACTTCTTGAGGATTCGCGGCATATTCGGTGATTCCATAAAACCATAAAGGGCCTTGATCCGGTAGAATCCCTGACCGAGATCTTCCAGGCTAACCCGCTCTCCGGGGGGCACGGTGGGGGTTTCTGCCGAAAGGATGGAAAGCAGCAATACCCGTTCATGCAACGCCTCGTTATGCTTGAGGTGATGCAGGAGGGTGTGGGGAATGCCTTCGGGAGTGATCGACATGAAAACAGCAGTGCCTGTGGTCCGCTGGGGGCTGTATTCAGCGAGGTCCTTGAGAAAGACATCGGCGGGCATCCGCATCGACTCGTAGTGTTTGGCCAGCACGGCACGGCCATCGCGCCAGGTGATCATGGAGACCAGAACAATGGAGGCGATGCAGATCGTAATCCAGCCGCCGTCCACTACTTTCAACATGTTGGCGCCCAGAAAGGCTCCGTCAAAAAACAGAAAAAGGCAGAGCAGGGCAACACTTTGCCACAATGGCCAGTTCCATTTGAAGCGGGTGACATGGAAGTACATGATCGAGGTTATGGTCATGGTGGCGGTCACCGCAAAACCGTAGGCCGCAGCAAGTCGGGTCGATTCCTTGAACACCAGCACCAGGGTCAGACAGGCGATCATCACCATCCAATTCACCGTCGGCATGTAAATTTGGCCCATGGC
Organism: uncultured bacterium; assembly: GCA_903896915.1. GTDB lineage: Bacteria > Desulfobacterota > Desulfobulbia > Desulfobulbales > Desulfobulbaceae > Desulfobulbus. Next base: position 2,009 of record CAITZN010000628.1, on the reverse strand, counting down.
CTGTTCGGAAGTGTGGATGATGCGCATGCGCGGGGTAAACCCCAGTTGGATGGCCTGCTGGGTGAGTGAATACACTCCCGAGATCATGGCCTGGGAGGCGATGATTGCCGAGACGGTGGCGAGGGCCACAAGAGGATAGAGCATGGATTTGGGCGCCAGGGCATAGAAGGGGTTGACGTTGGCGATTTCGGGATTGCTCAGGAGCAATGCCCCCTGACCAAAATAGTTGAGCACCAGGCCGGGGGGGACAATACCGTACCAGGTGAGCCGTATAGGCAGACGGCCGAAGTGGCCCATGTCGGCATAGAGGGCTTCGCAACCGGTGATGCAGAGGACCACGGATGCTAATGAAACGATGCCGTGAAAATGGTTGATAGCAAAGTAGTTATATGCATACCAAGGGCTTAGAGCGTAAAGCACATCAGGCTGACGAACTATGGCGAGCAGGCCAAGAAAGCCGATGGTGCCGAACCACAGAATCATTATGGGGCCGAACACCTTGCCGATAACCGCGGTTCCATGGCGTTGCGCAAAGAAAAGAACAAAGATGATCAGGCAGGTCAGCGGCACCACGTAGGGAGCAGCGGCATCGGTGGCCATGTTAAGACCCTCCATGGCCGAAAGCACGGAGATGGCCGGCGTAATGACCCCGTCGCCATAAAGGAGCGAGGCCCCTGAAGCAGTCAGCACGGTAAGTACAGTCCACCATCTTTTCCGGTTACTGAGAGGGCCGCGCAATGCGGCCAACAGGGAAAAGGTGCCGCCTTCCCCTTTGTTGTCGGCTCGCAGGACAAAAATGACGTATTTCAGGCTGACCACGACCATCAGCGACCAGAAGACCAGGGAGAGAATTCCGAGGATGTTTGCTGAGGTCGGTTCCACCCCATGAATGCCGGAGAAGCATTCTTTGATCGTATACAGCGGGCTGGTGCCGATATCGCCATAAATAATCCCCAAGGCAGCAAGCGCAAGGGGTGCCAAGGGGGCATTGGGCGAGTGGCTGTTCTCTTCAGGTAAGGGTGGTGTCGGTTTTGCGTTTAAGGGCATAAAGGTCTTTCTCGTGGTTTGGTCGGAAATTGCCCGGAAGAGAGAACCGGGGGTTCTCGTTGCACCTGCAAGACGCGAACTTATGAACTCAAGCCGAGAGTGGCTATACGCGCAGGCTCTCCGTCTTGAAAAAATGAGGCGCCAGTTGCGTTGCCGCAGCATGAAAGGGAGTCCTAGGCTGGCGATTTATCATCGTCAGATATTCAATTATTCTTTATTTGAGCAATTCTGCAAGCAGAAAAACTTGACCAACTTATTGATCGCACCGTCAGCAGCCTCTCCATATGGATCAAGAGCGCGGCATTTTTTTCGCAACCGGTCGGGGTTGCTGGCTAATTATTGAGCTTGCGTTTGCGGGCGGCCAAACGGGAGCGAAAGAACCAGGCAATACCGACGACCGCCAGGATGACGATGACGATATCGATCTGGTGCGAGTATTTTTGGACCACGGTCCAGTGTTCGCGCAACCGCATGCCCAGGTAGAGAAGAAAACCGTTCCATAGGGTGGCGCCGATTACCGAGACCAGCATAAACGGAACCAGGGGCATCTTGCCCATGCCGGCGGCGATGGAAATGAAGTGGCGGACCACCGGGATGAACCGGGCCGCAAAGACGGTGAGCAGTCCCTGGCGCTGGTTGAAATAGCGCTCGGTCCATTCCAGGTCATGGCGGTTGAGCAGCAGGTATTTGCCGACCTTGAGCACCAAAGGCTTGCCGCCGTAATAACCCATCCAGTAGGAAAGGAGCGATCCGGCCAGCGATCCGAGACTGGTCGACAGCACGGCAAGCCAGAGATTCCATTTGCCGTCGGTGACCAGGAAGCCGACAAAGGGCATGACTGCTTCGCTCGGTACCGGCGCGATCATGCTCTCCAGGGCCATGAGGATGAAGGCGCCCGCGTAGGCAGTGGTTTCAAGAATCCAAACGGCTATTTTACTGATGAGTTCGGTGATCATGTTGGT
>CAITZN010000627.1 GCA_903896915.1 uncultured bacterium | reverse complement strand
TTCCCCAGGAAAGGATGGCCGAGTTCGCCAGGCTCGTCTGCCGGCGGAAGTTTTCAGTGGGTGCTGATGGTCTGTTTTTGCTTGAACCTTCGCTAACCGCCGATTTCAAATGGCGTTTTTTCAACGCCGATGGATCCGAGGCCGAGATGTGCGGCAACGGTGCCCGTTGTGTGGCCCGTTTTGCCTTTATGCACGGGATTGCCGGGTTGAAGATGCGTTTTGAAACTCTGGCTGGCATCATTGACGCCACCGTTGCTGACACCGAGGTCACCATCACTATGACACCGGCCCATTCGTTCCGATTCGATCTGCCGGTAGAGGTCGCGGGGCAGCCGTTCGTTGTGCACAGTGTGGATACCGGAGTGCCTCATCTTGTGATCTTTGTCGATCAGCTCGATTCGGTCGATGTCGTCGGTTTAGGACGACTGCTCCGGCACCATGCCCTGTTTGCGCCGGCGGGCACCAATGTCAACTTTGTCGAGCGGCTCGATCAGGGGTTCCGGATTCGGACCTATGAACGCGGCGTCGAGGATGAGACCATGGCGTGCGGCACCGGTGTGGTAGCTGGGGCGCTGATTGCTGCTGGAAAGGGGCTTACCGATTTGCCGGTAGAGATGGTGACTTCTGGCGGGGTTGCCTTGACGGTCCTGTGTTCCAAGGGCAAGAGGGATGTCGTTGACCAGGTTTTTCTCAAAGGCCCGGCCCATCTCATTTATCGGGGAGAATTGACCGAAGAGGCGTTGGTCGAATAACGGCAAAGAGAGATCTTTTGCCGTGGTTGAACGAGTGAGCAAGTAAAAGTATACTCAGGTTGTTGAGGTCGTTAGACTGGAGCCTGCCTAAGCTACGCATGGTCAAAATGAAGAGACCAAAGCGGTACTCTTCTGGTATTTTAATCAGTAACAGACCCTACACCTGAGCAGTTACGCGACAAGAAGGAAGACAAGGAGGACACAATGAAGAAATTTCAAGGAGCCATAACCGCACTGGTTACTCCGATGCAGGGTGGCAGGATTGATGAAAAAGGTTTGATCGATCTGATCGAATTTCAGATCGACAACGGCATTCACGGGATTGTCCCCTGCGGCACCACCGGCGAATCGGCGACCCTGAGCTTTGATGAGCATAAACGGGTGATCGAGCTGACCGCCAAAACCGTGAACGGTCGGGTGCCGGTCATTGCCGGTACCGGCGCCAATAACACCCTGGAAGCCATAGAACTGAATGAGTCGGCGAAAAACAGCGGTGCCGATGCGGTGCTGTCGGTGGTGCCCTATTACAACAAACCCAGCCAGGAAGGGCTGTACCAGCATTTTAAGGCAATCCTGGATGCTGTCGACATCCCGATGATCCTCTACAATGTTCCCGGCAGGACGGTGACCAACATGTTGCCAGCGACGGTTGCCCGATTGGCTGTGCTCCCCGGCATCATCGGTATCAAAGAGGCTAGCGGCAGTCTCAACCAGATCAGTGAGGTGATCCAGTTGTGCCCGAGTGATTTCATCGTCCTCTCTGGCGACGATTTTACCGCCATGCCCACGGTGCTGATTGGCGGCAAGGGTGTGATCTCGGTGGTGTCCAACCTGGAGCCAGCGAAAACCGCTGCTATGATCGAGGCGGCCTTGGCGCATGATGTCCCCCGGGCCAACGAGTTGCATTATCAGCTGTTTTCCCTGATGGGATCCATGTTCTGTTACCCCAGCCCTGCACCGGCCAAAAAAGGATTGGAATTGATGGGCAAGCTCGCTTCAGGCGAGGTGCGGCTGCCCATGACGCAGATGGACGAATCCAGTCTGAAACAGCTTAAAACAGCGATGTCGGCAAGTGGTCTGCTGTCGTAACAGAGATTGTCACAAATACAAACAGGAAGCAAACATGACCAGAGTTATTGTTGCCGGAGCTGCCGGACGGATGGGGCAGCGCATTATTCACATGGTGCAGGCCCATCCGGAGCTGCAACTGAGTGGCGCCTTTGAACGGCCGGGCAGCCCAGCCATCGGTAAGGATGCGGGGGTGATCAGCGGTCTGGGTGAAACAGGCGTCCTCATAACCGCTGGTCTGGACTCAGTAATTGATCAGGCGGATGTGCTTATTGATTTCACCTTTCATGAGGCGACGGTTGAGTTTGCCAGGCAGGCCGCTGCTCATGGCACAGCCATGGTTATTGGCACCACCGGGCTCAGTGCCGCAGAACTCGCCACCCTCAAAGAACTTGCCGAGGGTCATTTTCCCTGTGTGCAGTCGCCGAATATGGCGGTTGGAGTGAACGTCCTTTTCAAGTTGGTGGAAAAGACTGCGGCGATTTTGGGCGATGCCTATGATATCGAGATCGTTGAGGCCCATCACCGGATGAAGAAAGATGCGCCCTCGGGCACGGCTCTGAAGCTGGGGCAGATGGCGGCGGCAGCCTTGGGTCGTGATCTGGCCACTGTCGGCGTTATGGAGCGCAACGGCATCATTGGTGAACGGACGGACAAAGAGATCGGCATCCAGACCATCCGCGGCGGCGATATCGTCGGCGAACATACCGTCTATTTTGCCGGGGCAGGGGAGAGGTTGGAAATTGTGCACAGAGCAACCAGCCGGGACAATTTCGCCAGGGGTGCGGCCCTCGCAGCTGCCTGGGTTCTCGGTAGGCCGAAGGGCATGTATACCATGTTTGATGTCCTTGACCTTGCCAATTTCTGAGGGGCCTGTGGGATCGGCGTCTCTGACGCTCAAGGTTTGA
>CAITZN010000626.1 GCA_903896915.1 uncultured bacterium | reverse complement strand
ATCACCTGGGGATTAATAAAGTATGGCTGTGAAAAATTTACCGATTTCCTGCGCTCGGGCGTAGCAGACATACCGGAAACTATCACGTCAATCTTGCCTGATTTGAGCGCCGGAATAAGCGCCATAAACTTCATATTGTAAAATTCGACAGGGCGATTGAGTCCGGCGCCAATAAGACGCGCCAACTCTCCATCAAATCCTGTTACCCTCCCATGTTTATCAACAAAACTTATCGGCTCGCGTGTTGCGCACACGCCCACTTTTAACGGATCGCCTGCGCTCGGGAGTTCAATCTTTCTCTCTTGATAAGGGCTCAAATCCGATTTCAACCAGCGCCTCTTCATCTCGTTCAACGAACCATCAGCCTTGAGCCCTCCGATAATGGCATTAATCTTTGCAAGCAACGCATCATCACCCTTTCTTGTGACAGCACAAGTCTCCTCATCTTTGAGTGACTCCGGAAGACACCGCAGCTCCTGATTCTTCTTCGACACCTGAATCGCCGTTGTGGAAAGTGTCACAATCGCATCAAGTTGACCAGCTTTAATCGCCGCAACGGCATCCATGACATCATCAAAACGCTGTATCTGCGCCCGGGGAAACCTGGCAACAGCAAGAGCTTCACCGGTCGTCCCGGTCATCACACCAATTTTTGCATCTCTTGCATCATCAAGGGATGTAATGACATTTTCGGACTTGCTGCAGCCGACAAACAGTGTCACCAACATCAATGCGGCAATGACCAACAGTAAATTATGTTTCATCTTCGCTCTGTTTTGTACACAAAATCGTTTTACCCGGAAATCCTCACATTGTCAGGCCCAAGAATTTCTTCAAGCTTTGCAATAGTACTCTCACCGGCATCAATCGGTGTGCTGCGTGCAAAAATCGTTATTGTTTCAATATTCTCTCCCGACTGCGCTTTGACCTCAAATTCAACCGGGGTGCCACCCTTGTTTGAGTCAAATACTTTTTTGACCCTGCCAAGCTTTTCCATCTGCACCTGATCATCAGCATCCACTTTGAGAATAATTTTTTTGACAAGGTTATGCCGTACCTTTTTTATCGGCACCACATCCCGCACAAGCAGTTTCAGCATTCCGCCGCTGACCTCTCCTTCCGCAACCAGCATCAAAACCTCCTCAGGCTTAATAAGATGGCCACACTGCTCGTAAAGACTGGCAAATACCGTAAAATCAGCCTTGCCGGTAAAGTCCTCAATACAACCGAAAAGCATCTGCTTTCCTTTCTTGTCCTGGTGGTGCTTCACCGACACAATAACACCGATAACCTTATACTGTTTTGCGGCAACCACCTCCTTTGCATTGAGCTGAAGTGTCGTAAATGCCTGCCAGTCGCGACGCCATGACTCAAGCGGATGATGGCTCAAATAAAAACCAACCAGTTTCTTTTCATGGAGGAGCTTTTCAGCTTCAGGCATCATTTCAGCAGAATCCATATCCGGATAGTGAGACTCTTCAAGCTCCGCACCATCTTCAGCAGAAAAAAAGCCGCACTGCCCGAGTGTCACCGAACGATTCTGCATCTGTCCAAACTTGATGGCCTTGTCAACATTGGCCAGCAGTTTTGCCCGATGGCGGTCAATTTCGTCAAACGCACCTGAAAGAATCAGGCACTCAAGCGCCTTGCGGTTCATCACCCTCAGATCGACCGAAACCGCAAGATCAAAAAGATTGACAAAATCACGCTTTCTGCGAAGTCTTGACGTCACAACTGCCCGAGCAGCTCCACCCACCTGCTTGATGGCACTCAGGCCAACGCGGATATACGAACGTCCTTTGAGATCCTCAACTGAAAAAAGCGCATCACTTTTGTTGATCGACGGCGGCAACGTTGCTATGCCAAAACTTTTTGCTTCATCGGTCAAATGCTTCATTCGTTCAATATCACCAATTTCACTGTTCAGCACCGCCGTCACAAACTCAATGGTGTAATGAGCCT
>CAITZN010000625.1 GCA_903896915.1 uncultured bacterium | reverse complement strand
TCCCAATTTTTTTTATAAATTCGGCATCATGAACGATTTCAAGAAAGCGATCCCGCTTAATCCAACCATCCTTTTCAAAAATGGCAGCTATCTGTTCTGCTGTTATTCCTTCAGGAATGGTGACATGATGACGGAGGGTGCTGCCTTTTTCGAGCAATCGTAAAACTGCGGGTGGGGTCAAGCCACGAGGAATACTGTATTCTCCGGCCTGGAGCTTGGCGGTGATTCCGGAAAAATAGACCAGAGCGAGGTAACGAATATCGTATCTAAGAATACCGTTTGCATCTAGCACCTTCCCGATGCCACGCACCCCTATCCCTTTGGCGATGACAACAACAACATCTCCATTCCCCGGTGAAACAGTCGTCATATACGACCAATACCAGAGACCTGCGCCACAACAAGCCACAAAGATAATGAGTAAAAAGGAAAATAACAAACGCTGCTTCAATGGAATAAACTAACGTATCTATAACGAATGGAGAATGGGTATCGGAGAAAACTCAACTCCTCAGATGACAGGAGGCTTAAGCACCATCCTTGCCACCTGAGGACATTGGTATCATTTCTCTTCTTTGACGGCGGCCTGGACAGCCTGTTTCAGTTGGCGACCACGCTTTAATATTTTCCCCAGAGTCAGCTCAATAACGTCGTCCATGTGCTTGACTGGAAAAAAAGTTATTTTTTTGCGCAGCTCTTCTGGTATCTCGACCAGATCTTTCTGATTTTCATCGGGAATAAGCACCTTGGTGATACCGGCCCGTAATGCTGCCAAGGCCTTGTCTTTCAATCCTCCTATAGGGAGCACCCTACCCCGCAGGGTCACCTCACCGGTCATAGCTATCCCCTTTTTAACCGCCTTACCGCTGATGGCAGAAAAGAGTGCGGTGGCCATGGTGATACCAGCCGAAGGACCGTCCTTGGGGATGGCTCCGGCAGGAACATGAATGTGAATATCGACTTTGTCGAAGTAGTCGACCTCCACACCCAGATCGGCACTGCGGCTGCGACAGTAGCTCAAAGCTGCTTGGGCGGATTCTTTCATCACATCACCCAATTGCCCAGTAAGCAGCAACTTACCCTTACCCGGAAGCACTGAGGTTTCAATATGGAGAAGTTCGCCGCCGACTTCCGTCCAGGCAAGTCCGACCACCAGACCCGGTTGCGCACTGGTATCCATCTCTGTTTCCGGTAAAAACTTGGGCGGGCCCAAATATTTCTCTACGGTATTTTCAGAAATCACATACGGTCCTTTGCCACCTTCAGCCACCTTACGGGCGATCTTGCGGCAAACCTTGCCCAGGGCACGTTCTAAATTTCTGACCCCGGCTTCATGGGTATATTTACTGACGACAACTTCCAGAGTCGTATCGTTCAGTTTGATCTGACCCGTTTTAATGCCGTTTTCCTTAATCTGCCGCGGCAGCAGATATTTTTTGGCGATAACCATCTTCTCTTCCAGAGTGTAGCCGGAGAGCTGGATAACTTCCATACGGTCGAGCAATGGTCCGGGGATGGTATCGCTCCGGTTGGCGGTGGTGATGAACATGACCTTGGAAAGATCGAAAGGCACATTCATGTAATGGTCGGAGAAGGTATTATTCTGTTCAGGATCCAACACTTCCAGCAGAGCAGATGAAGGATCGCCACGGTAATCGTCGCCGATCTTATCGATTTCATCCATCATAAACACCGGATTATTGGTGCCGACATTCTTCAACCCCTGGAGTATTCGCCCTGGCAAGGCGCCGATATAGGTCCGGCGATGGCCTCGAATTTCAGCCTCGTCACGCATGCCGCCCAAAGAGAGCCTGTAAAATTTGCGGCCCATGGCCTTGGCAATCGCCTGCCCCAACGAGGTCTTCCCCACGCCGGGAGGGCCAACAAAGCAGATGATCGGCCCCTTGGTGTCCTGATTAAGCTTGCGAACTGCCAAATACTCAAGGATGCGCTCCTTGATGGTCTCGAGGCCGTAATGATCCTCGTCCAGGATGCCCGCCGCAACTTTCAAATCCAACATGTCCTTGGAGGATGCTCGCCAGGGGAGGTCGAGGAACCAGTCGAGATAGGTGCGAACAATCGTCGCCTCGGAAGCATCGGGGTGCATCATATCCAGCCTTTTCAGCTGCTTGCGCGCCTCCTTCTTGGCATATTTCGGCATTTTTTTCTTACGCAATTGTTTACTCAGGTCTTCAATCTCCTGCGAGTAACTGTCCTCGTCACCGAGTTCGCGTTTCAACGCCTGGATCTGTTCCCTGAGAAAGTACTCGCGCTGACTACGAGACATCTCCTCTTTGGCATCCGACTGAATCTTCGCCTGGACCGTGGAGACTTCTAATTCTTTATGGAGCAGATCCGCCACCAGACGCAAACGTTCCGTAGGATTGATGGTTTCAAGAATCTTTTGTGACTCGGCAATCTTCAAGCGCAGATTGGAACCGACCAGATCAGCCAGTCTCCCGGGTTCCTCAATGTTATTGATGATCATCATCAAATCCGAGGAAAGGATGCCGCGCAGCGACATGATCTTTTCCGTCTGCTCGCGTACTGTCCGCATCAGGGCCTCAGTCTCCACGGTAATTTCCGGAGTTTCTGGTTCCTCAATCAGGTCAATTTCAACTTTGTAAAACGGTTTTTTCTGGAGATAGGAGCGTATCTTTGCCTTGGAGAGGGCCTGTACCAGAACCTTGAGACGACCATCGGGCAGTTTAAGGGTCCGCATGATCATTGAAACCATACCGACGTCGTACAAATCTTTTACTTCGGGATCGTCCTTGGTAGGGTCCTTCTGGGTTACAAGCATCAGCAGCTTGTTATTGTTCAACCCATCGTTCACGGCTTCAATCGAACCAGGCCGGCCGACAAACAGCGGGATGATCATATAATTAAAAACAACAACATCCCGAACAGCCATCATGGGCAAAGACTCCGGGATCTCAAGATCCTGAGCATGCTCCCCAAAATCACCCATACTGGTCGATAATGAATCGTCAAATTCCACGTGTTTCCTCCTTAAAATCGCCTAGAACGATTGTATTTTTCTAAATAATTGTCCCACGACAGTAAACACAACCGAATCCGAAGTCAAGGCAGCGGCACATCCTGCCCGGCAAAGAATATTTCGCTTGAATAATTCCATGCGCCTCAATATACAGAGGCTATTCATCCTGCCGCCTGTTCACCTGACCGTCAAGGAGCCCATATGCTGACCACAGGGTCGTTTTTTGATCTAACGGATTTTCCCTATAAAGATATTTTTGCAGACTGCACTACGGTCTGGGATCCATTGAATAAGTTGAAAAAGTATACCTGCAGCAACACCGCTCCAACCTTTCAGCACGTCTGCCTGACCGACGGAGTACCGCTGGAGAGTCCCTACATTTCCTTTAACGGTAAGTTGCGAAACGCCCGGGAATGCATCATTACCTACGGTGACACAACCAAAGGCGGGCTCTCTGTCTGGGAAAACGGCCAGATCCTTGAAGGAGCCTCGGTGATCATGGCGGGAGCGGTAATGGTGGGTAGAAACATCAGAATCGGCAAAGGGGTACTGATTGAATCCGGGGCCATGATTAAATCACCCACTATCATTGGCGACTACTCGGAAATCCGCCAGGGCGCCTACCTGCGCGGCTACTGCTTGATCGGCAACCGTTGCGTGGTTGGACACACCACAGAAGTCAAGCATTCTATTTTCCTCAACGACGCCAAAGCCGGACATTTTGCCTATCTCGGAGATTCGATCCTCGGCAACAATGTCAACCTGGGGGCGGGTACAAAATGCGCTAATTTGCGATTTCTGTCAGGCAACGTGGCGGTCAAGACACCCAGCGGCACTATAGATACCGGGCTGAGAAAATTAGGGGCAATACTTGGAGACAGCGCACAAACCGGCTGCAATGCGGTGACCAGTCCCGGCACGATCATGGGCCCGGAATGTATTCTCATGCCTAACGCTACCGCACCTTCCGGATTACATCCTCGAAAAACCGTGATACGCTAGAATTGCTGTCTATTTTGACGTCCTCCAGTGGTTGCCCCTGGCCGCCGTATTCGTACAAGGC
>CAITZN010000624.1 GCA_903896915.1 uncultured bacterium | reverse complement strand
TACCAGGTATAATTGACGCCCTGCCAATGGGTGGCGTCACAACGGGCTACCGGCACCGTGGCCAGCATTTGATACTGTTCACCAGGGAGGAGGCGCCAGCCGAGAACGATCAGCAGGGTGAACAGGACGGCAGCGGCGAGAAGAAAGATCGCTGCACTCATAACCCGGTCTCCAGATTTTGCTGTACAAAAGGGACGACCAAAGGGACGGCTCGACGTTTCACGGCAATGGTCGAACGAACCTTGACATCGGTTTCTACCAGCGGCCGGCCCAACCCGGAAGAAAATCGACTCCGCACATCACTTCGCCCCACGTTGGTGCGCAGATCTGCACTGAAGGTGATGGCCTCCGGCTGAAAAAGAAGGATGTCGGTGGAACTCCCGGGCCGGTACAGACTCTTGGGGCAGCCCTTGTCCAGCCGCATGCCCTTGATCACCGGTTGCGGGTTGTCGTAGCCGGTGGCGGAGTAGCACTGGACGATATCGCCGATCATCAGGGCCACAACCTCGATCATCGCCACCAAGCCGATATTGCTGCCCCCGGCCACCTCGGTATCGATAATGGTGACCACCCGCCGGTTTTTGGCATGATGCGAGGCCAGGGCAATCACCGCTCGTGGGTTGCAGGAGTGGTAGCTGCCGTCGAGTTCGTAGATATCGACCACCTCGCCGCTTACCGGGACATGGTTGTAATGGTATTTGTCCGGAGTCAGGCGGAACAGCGCGAAGTCGCTCTGGGCAAAGGGAACGCACCAGGGCGAATCCTCACCCAGCAACTCCCTTGCCGAGAAAAATTTTCCCTTAATGAACAGCTCCGGTGTGTCCTTGAGGCTGCCGATCAGGACCTTGGCATCGGCCGGTGAGACGATGGTATCGGGGTCCGGGTCCATGAGGCGAAGATCCTGGTAGCGGATCTGGCGTTCAAAAACCTGGCGGGGTGTGGTGAACCGGTGTTCCGGGGCGATACATTCGAGCCAGTCGACCCCCATCCGCTCAAGCAGCCGCATCCCCTTGTGACTGGCCATCGGCAGATTGAGGTCAAAATGCAAAAAGCCCAGCAGGCTGGACATCCGTTTGCTGGTCAACGCCCGGAACAGGGTTGGGGCGTTCTCGCGCAACCGGTTGTAGAGAATATCGATGGTCCGGTCGGCGATGAGATGTTCGTTGACGATCGCGCCGGTCTCTCGGACAATATACTGATGCATCATATTAATTTTGTTACCTTTTTTATTCATCTCCGCTTGTTTGCAATTCCCGATGGATAATCAGAAGGATGAGGAGGATGAGGATCTGGATTTCCCGGTTCGTGGCCTCGCCGGCCAGCAACCGGCTGCCGGTTTCCCGGATGAAGAGAGCGGCCGGCCCTTTACCGGTCAATTGCTCCTTAAGGGTGCCAATGCCGGCATCGGCGCAGGCATCGAGACGTTGGCCGTCGTCTACCAGGGTCTCCAGCCCGTTGGCAAGATGGAGGTCGCAAAGATCCCTGCGGTAGTAGGTCTCGCCAGCCCGGTTGAAGGTCTCGGCCTCGATCTGCATGGGGTTGGCCAAGCGGCCATGGCGGTTGAGGATGGCACCGGTCAGGTGAGCTGCTGCCGTTGGCACAGTTCCCTTGAGCATGGCCTCGAGGATGTCGAAATCCTCGTTCACCCCCGGAACCTCGTTGCTCCATCCGCACCGGCCCCGCAGCAGCTGCAGGCAGGCCAGCTGGTAGGCCGCCACTTCGATCCGCAGATAGCCCTTATAACGGTGGCTGGGGCGTTGCCGCTCAACCAGGGCAAGGATGCGGCGCAGCATCTGGTTCCTGGTGTCAGCCCGGATAAAGACGGTGGGGAGACCGATGGCCGCAGCGAAAAATATCTGCCGCCGTTCGCTCTCCGTGCCGGGATCATCGGGGATATGCTCATGGGTCACCTCGCCCTTGATCACCCACTCATATGCGAGTGCCGTGACAATGGTCTGCAGATTGACGGCCCGCGCCAGGCTCTCCCGCAGATCGGGAAAAAGCGAATAGTGTCGGCCCTCAAAACCGGAGAAACCGTAGGCCGCGACAGCACGCATCCGGTAAGGCAAGTAGATATTCATGCGGCTGTCGAAGACACCCATTTCGGCGAGGTCCTGTTTGAGCCGTTCCTGATTGTGCTCCCTGCCGTCCAGCGCAGGGCTCTGCTCGACGCTGTGCAGGGCCACCAGATAGTCGAGCAGCCGCACATCCGGCAGATAATCGCCGCGCAGCCGCAGGAGGCGGCTGGTCAGCCGATCCAGCCACATCGGTCCCAGGGGGGTGAAACTGTGGCCGCAGAACCGTAAGTCGGCCTTCTTTTTCCAGCGTCGCCAGAGCATCCGCAGGTGGGTGTAGTCCAATTCGTGCGGCAGATACCCCAACACCTTTTCCGGATGAAAATCGCTGAATCCCAGACGATAGGGCGCAGCCGAGCAGGTGGTGACAAAGAGCGGCAGGAAATGCTCGACGATCTTGATCACCAGGTCACCGAAATATTTTTCATGGCGGCTGCCACCCTGTTCTCGGTGTTCCTGATAGCAGCGACTGAGCACCCGGCTGCCCAGGGTAATATGGGTGCCGTTGTTGGCAAGCGAGGTGGAAGAAGTATTGGGCAGGACCACAAGATTATTGACAATGATTCCGGCGTCCTTCAATTTAGCAATAGTGTTGAGCTGGCTGCGTGATAGAGTTCGATGACAGAGCCCCATATACTCTTTCTTTTTCTCGCCCTGCTGCCATCCGGATAGGCAGGGGTTGAGGAAAAGTTCGCGGTAGAACTGGTCGGAGATGAGATCATTGAGGCGCTTTTGCCGGGCCGGGGGGTTGGGTGCCAGATACATCCGGCAGGTCTGGCCGTGCTTTTCGAGATGAAATTCGCGGTTGGCATACTGGATGAGCAGCTGCAACAGAAAAAAACGGCGGCTGGTCTCGCGGGCGGTATTGCGGCCGGGGAGCTCGTTAGCCGCGCCGCTGCTTAAGGTAAACGAGAGGACTTCCGGTGAACTGTTGTCGCTGATGAGGTGATCCATCAGCCGCTCCCCTGTTCGCTTCAGAATCGGGTCCGCATTAGGATGTTGGCCGATGGCGTCCGCCAGGGAGAGTTTCAGCAGATAGCTGATCGGCACCCGCAGCCAGTCCTCGCCTTGACGAGAAAAAAGAAAATGGGACGCATCCTGTCGCACCGGCCCCTGCGGATGCGCTTTGTCAGCCAGCAGGTCGTGCATAAGAATGGATGTCGCATACGCACCCAGCAGACCTTTAGGGAAACGAACCCAGGAATTTTCCCAGATCTGGTCCTGCTGCTCGTTTAGAAAAGCATCGAGATCGTTGAGTACATGGGGGGAAAGGTCACCACGCTCGGCCCGGCGGGTCAGATTCTTATAGTAATTGGAATCGATGATGGTCAGGGCCAGGTCGACAGCATCCTTGTTACCCTCGACCGCCACCTGGAACTCATTTTCAACGCCGACCGTGGTGTCGGTCCCCAAAAACGGCTGCTGGTCGAGATGCTGCAGAACTTGCTCCCGGAAATTGCGGGATTGATCGGCAAGGGCTGGCGCGAAACCCATCGGTGGTATATTTTGCGGCAAAGGAATGGTCATGGCAGGCATCTCGGCAGCTGGTACTGAGCGGAGTTGATTTCTGTATGACAACCTACCGGGCCTTTGTTAGATTCCCGCTATGAATGCATCAATGTTGCATCAGGCCACCTTCAGGGCCGCCATGCCAAGGACCTTCCCCGCACGCCGGGAGCGGGTGGAAAAACGATCCCCATGCCCAGAATTCATCATTTCCTGGCGCGATGGTAATCGCATCCTAACAATCCTCCGGTACCAATGGAGGCGATCCTTTACCCTGAAAATCATCAGACCATAATTCTGGGGGTAAAGGCGACAAAACGGAGAAGAGTATGCAAGCAAAGAGGGTGATAGGTACCGCAACATTTATTGTGATGCTGGCAATGGCCTCAACAGCTCTGGCTGTGATGCCCAAATACGTCTTCTTTTTTTTGGGAGACGGCATGTCGAGTGCCCAAATTCAGGCCACCGAGGCCTATCTGACCACCAAAAACGGTGGCTCCGCTACCCTGGCCACAGATTTGCAACGGCCTGAAAACCGTCTGCATATGACCAGCTTCCCTATTCTAGGAATGCAGACCACCTATGACGCCCACTCCCTGATGACCGATTCGGCCTCTGCCGCCACCGCCTTTGCCTGTGGCATCAAAACCGGGAACGGCGTCCTTGGCATGGATGCTACCAAAACCATCAGTTACAAAAGCATCGCCCGACTGGCTGCGGAAAATGGCCGTCTGGTCGGCATTGTTTCCAGCGTTTCCCTGGATCATGCCACCTCAGCCTCATACTATGCCAGTGTCCCCAACCGCGGCCTGATGAATACGATCGCAACCCAGATGGTAGAAGCAGGTTTTGCCTTCTATGGAGGCGGCGGCCTAGCTTCGCCGACTAAAGGAACCAATGAGAGCGACACCCAGAACAACATCTGGAATTTGCTGACTGAAAAAGGCTATACCGTACTTAACGATCGGGAAACCATCCTGGCGCTGCAACATAATCCGAAAAACAAGGTGGTTTGTATCAACCCCTGGCTGCAGGACAACGCCGCCATGCCCTATGCCATCGACCGCCCGGCTACCAATCTGTCGCTAGCCGAGATGACGTCCGTGGCCATCGACACCCTGGCCAACCAGAAGCTGAGTGATCCGGCCCAAGATCAGGGATTTTTCCTGATGGTTGAAGGCGGCAAGATCGATTGGGCCTGCCATGCCAACGATGCTAAGGCGACCATCGGTGACACCCTGGATTTGAACGACGCCGTCGGTGTGGCCCTTGATTTTTACAAGAAATATCCGGCGCAGACCCTGATCGTGGTGACCGGCGACCATGAAACCGGCGGCATGTCGGTCGGCCATGCCACGACCGGTTATACGGCGCACTATGATCGTCTTTTGGGCCAGACCAACAGTGCCACCTACTTCGGCCAAAATCAGTGGAAGGCACACAAAGCAAACGCCAGCACCAACTACAATTACAAGCTCCCTGATAACCTGGAAAGCAACCTGGAGATGATCGGCCTGATGCAAAGCGTGTTCGGGCTGAACTGGGCTGAGCTGAACAGTTATCAAAAAGAAAAGCTCGAAGATGCCTATGACAAATCGATGTGCGGCCAGAACAACAACGGCAGCGATGCCAACAATCTGCTCTATGGCAGTTATGAACCGATCATCGTCACCATCACCCATATCCTCAACGAGCGCGCCGGCATCGGCTGGACTTCCTACTCCCACACCGGCGTACCCGTGCCAGTCTTTGCCATCGGATCAGAATCCCAGCGGTTCAGCGGCTTTTATGACAATACCGATATCGCCAAACAGATGGCCAAGGCACTTGACATTCACCAGCAACTGCCCGTTGTCAA
This sequence comes from uncultured bacterium, assembly GCA_903896915.1. Classification (GTDB taxonomy): domain Bacteria; phylum Desulfobacterota; class Desulfobulbia; order Desulfobulbales; family Desulfobulbaceae; genus Desulfobulbus. The sequence goes on along the minus strand of CAITZN010000624.1, from coordinate 118 downwards.
ACCTGCCCCGTAACCATCCTACCCACCCTGTCCCCGTGGCATCGCCCCCTCTGGCGGTGCTGCAGGGATCTCATACGGAACGCTCATGACCCCACTGCGACGCGAACTTCTTTTTTCG
>CAITZN010000623.1 GCA_903896915.1 uncultured bacterium | reverse complement strand
TCGTAAAATATTTGGTAAGTTTATCCCTGGCGAGGCCTCGTTCAATTTCAAATTTGTTGTATTTGCCACTGCTAGCTTGGGCAACGGCAGCATCCGATATGTCCGTACCAGAAAGTTTTATGTTATATTTGGATAGATCTCCTAGCAATTGCTGCAAAACAATAGCAACTGAATAGAGTTCTTGTCCGGTTGAACTGGCGGCACTCCATACCTTCAATGAAGTTTTCATGTGAGGATTTTTTGAAGAGCGTGCGTCGATCAGTTCCGGAAATATTTTGTGTTGGAGTAATTCAAAAGGACCGCTGTCGCGAAAGAACAATGTTTCATTAGTGGAGATTGCGTCAATGATCTTGCGCTCAATAACTTTTGTCGCATCAGCTTTAGATTTTTTATAGAAATCTTGGTAGGTTAGACATCCGTTTTCCTCTGCGATAGCGCTCAGTCGGGTTTCAAGAAGATATTTTTTACTTTCATCGAGATGTATCCCCGATATCTCGTAGATATATTTGGTGATAAGCTTGATCTCTTCAGAGGATATTTTAAGCATGATGATCGTATTTGAAGGAAGCCGTTATTTAATTGATTTGACTATTTCGCCTGCAATCTTGTCCAACGGTACAACCACATCGGTCAGGCCGAGTTCAGCCGGAGCCTTGGGCATACCATAGACAACACAACTCGCCTCATTCTGTCCAATAATTAAAGTGCCTTTTTGTTTGAGAATTTGCAGTCCTTTGGTTCCATCTGAGCCCATCCCTGTCATGATAACCGCTGTTGCCCGGCCAACATAATAATCAGCTATGGAGCGAAACAAGTAATCTGCTGACGGTTTACAGGAGTTCTCGGGCGGATCGTCGGTTATTTTGATCAAGCGGTTTAATCCATCAGCAGAAGCTACCAATTTCATCTGTTTACCACCAGGAGCAATGTATACGATATTTGCTTGTATGGCTTCGCCATCTTGAGCTTCTTTGACGGTCAATGCGCATTTTGCGTTGAGACTGTTGGCTAGAGATTTCGTGAATACAGGTGGCATGTGCTGGACGATAACGACAGGGACACCGAGATCTCCAGGAAGCATAGGCATCATCCTGGCAAGTGCATTCGGTCCACCTGTGGAAATGCCAATGGTAACAATCTCGGATTTCCCATGACGCCGGATAGTTGTACCCGTTCCCGGTGCAATGCTTTTGCGGTCTATCGAAGCTGTAGGGAAAGTGCGCGTGTCGCTGGTTGTTGTAGTTGTCGTTTTTCGAGCAAGGACACCACTCCGTGCCCCTGATTGGAGCGACCCTATTGTAGTGCGACCGGTCTGAAAGGCTTTGATCAGTGGGGTCAGCAAGGTGCGAAGGTGCTGCTTGCTTGCTTCAATATTTGTTGCACTGGGCTTGAGAATAAAATCATATGCGCCTAGTTCCAAGGCGCGCATTGTCATGTCGCCCCCTTCACTGGTCAGCGTGGAAACCATGATGGCCGAGACTTGCGGAGCATGTTGTTGAAGATACTGGAGCACCTCAATACCGTTCATTTCGGGCATTTCGATATCAAGAGTCAGAAGATCGGGTTTGAGAGTTTGAATTTTTGAAACAGCAATTTTTCCGTTGTGGGCGACACCTACCACTTCAATACCCGGCATTTCGGAGAGGATATCGCTGACAGCCTTTCGATAGACTATGGTGTCATCAACCACCAATACTTTTATTTTTTTTACGAACATGAAATAGGATGAATAGGGTGTCTGTAATTATTTAGAGGATGGGTCTTTTGTAAAAGACTCGATGATGAAAATTTCTTTCAGAAGAAAGTTATCGCTCCATTCCCCTGTTCAGATTTTCTGATTCGATCCGCAAAACTTCCTTAACGTCAAGGATACCAATCAATTTGTTCTCCGTCTTATACACGCCGATAAAGAAACCACCCTGTATACCACTCATATTTGCCGGAGCCGGTTCGATTCTATCCGGGTCAGCCATAATAACATCGCTTATCCGGGTGACCAGCAGGCCAATATGTTCGCCAGGTGCGTTGACAATGATATTACGGGATTCATTGCTGACTTCGGCATTTCCTAGGCCTAATTTTTGGCCGAGATCGATGATGGTTACAATTTGACCGCGTAGATTGAGGATGCCAATCATATAATCAGGCGATTGGGGTACCTTGGTCATCTCCATAAGTTTGTTGATTTCCTGGACCTTAAGGATGTCCAAACCACAGAGTGCGTCTCCAACATAAAAAGTGATGAGCTCAATAATACTTTTTGTTAGTTTCTTTGGTTCAACCATTATTCAACTCCGCTTTGGGTTGATAGAAGAATATTTAGCCTAGAAAACGGAACATCATCATGCCATTGCCGATTTTGCATATCGATGCACGCACTCCATCAATCGCTCTTTGTCGAGTTTGATGTGGTACTCATCAACACCGACCGCCTTGCCTCGAGCGACATCTTCGTCTGCTGCCAGGGTGGTCAGAGCGATGACCGGTAAATGTTTGAACCGATTATCGCCTTTTATATTTGCAGTTAATTCGAAACCGTTCATGTTCGGCATCTCGATATCAGTAACAACCATAGTGATTTCTTCGAGGTGCTCCTCGAGGACGCGCAAAGCCACTTTGCCGTCTTCGCCTTCAAGGACATTAAAACCGGCTTCCGTCATATAACCTTTTACTTGATTACGGAAAAAATTAGAATCTTCCACAACCAGAATAGTTGGTATTTTTTCATTACTGGAATCGATTTCAGCGTAGGCGGCATGATCCTCAAACCACTGTGGGTTGGAAATCTTCATTAATTCGAAGATGTTTACCAACATGGTTGTTTTACCTGAAAGGATGGCTGACCCCATAATACCCGGTTGTTTCAAGGTGACATCGTCGATGTCAGCGGAGATTTCGATGGCGTCAATGGGACCGGTGGCCAGCAATCCGACATCTTTTCCAGCAAGATGAAAGACGATAACCAATAGATCGTTCCTGTCGGCCAGGGGCATTACTGAGGCTACCTCGTCGATACTTATCAAAGGTAAGCTGCCGCCACGGTATTGCATTACTCGTCGACCACCTATATCTTCGATATTATCTCGGTGTATCTTTTCGACCCGTTCTACCTGATTGAGCGGTACTCCAAATTGCTCTTTGGGTGAACTGGAAAAGGTGAGCAGAGACTGTTTGTCTCTGGTTTGGGTAATTGATTCCTTGGCCGCCTCAGCCAGTTCTTTGCCACGCTCAGAACCATCAAGTGAAGTTAATCCGGCCATACGGGCGATGTTACTCACATCGAGAATCAGGGCAATGCGGCCGTCTCCCATGATGGTTGCACCAGCGTAACCCTGACATTGCTGCAGGTGTCTTCCTAGAGGCTTGATCACGATTTCTTCGGAATCATGCAAGCGGTCGACGATAAGGCCGTACTTCATGGCACCGGTCGAGACCACCACGATATTGAGCGCACTTGCGGGGCTCTGCCGACGTTCATTCGCAATTCTTTGTTTACTGAACTCGTCTTCTCTCGACGGAGGTGGCGGCTCTCCTTCTTCCTTAAACAGGGGAGTTGACTTGGAGCGTCGGTCCGCGATATTTAGCCGCCGGTCACCCCTTGTCTCATCCTGAAGGAGATCGTAATAGGTTGGGTCTATATCGAAGACTTCAGCCATGCGGATTAGTGGCAGTAAGTTGCCGCGAAGTCGAACTACTTCGGCATCTCCGACTTTCTCGACGCGTTCCTTGACTTTAGCAGCCGGTATGCGGAGCAGTTCTTCAAGGTTTACTTGAGGGATTGCGTAGCGCTCACCTCCGGTCATGACAATCTGGCAGGGGATAATCGCCAGAGTCAAAGGTAGTTTAATGCTGATGGTCGAACCCTTACCGACTTCGGATTCAATTTCAATAGAGCCGCCCAATTGGTCAAGATTGGTTTTGACGACGTCCATCCCCACGCCCCGGCCCGAGACGTCTGTCACTTTCTTGGCAGTGGAGAACCCTGGGAGTAGGATGAGGTTGATCCGTTCTTTTTCAGACATGACCTTGGCCTGATCAGATGTTATCAACCCCTTCTTGACAGCGGCTTCAGCTAACATATTGCCGTCCAGTCCCTTGCCGTCGTCGCTGATTTCAATAACCACCTGTCCTGCAGCGTGATAGGCTTTGAGCACGATGAGCCCACGTGCATCTTTTCCTTTCTTTAGGCGTTCTTCAGGAGACTCGATGCCGTGATCAACTGAATTCCGCACCAGATGCGTCAGCGGATCATTGATGGATTCGATAATGGTTTTGTCTAGCTCGACATCTTTGCCGACAATGGTCAAGTCCATCTGTTTGCCGAGTTTTTTAGAGAGGTCACGGACAACTCGAGGGAATTTACTGAAAACATTGCCAATGGGTTGCATGCGGGTGAGCATGATGGCCTCTTGCAGTTCAGAGGTCACCAGATCAATACGCTGACCAACGGCTTCGGCGCTCCTCACGTCACCAGAGGTAATGGTCTGTAACAATTGATTACGAGAAAGCACCAGCTCGCCTGCCAAGTTCATTAGCTGATCGAGCAAGCTAACCGTTACTCGTATACTGGTATCGGTCTTCTGTAGTGTTACTGCTGGTTTGAGGGTCTTGGTGCTTCCTGCCGATTCTTGGATTGTTGCACTGAACTGATCCGTATGGTTTTCCTGTTCTTCAATCAGTTCTTCCTCGGATTCATCCGTCACTTCCTCGAAGGAGTTATCTGCTCTTCCCTCTTCTGGTTCGATGAGTTCTGGCTCTTCCTTGGGTGTTACGGTAATAGGAGCGGGGTTGGCAGCAGAAGCACGTTCTGGTTTTGGTTTTGCGACCGGAGCCTCGCCACCTTCGTAGATGGTGTTGAGTGCGGTAGTATGGCTGGAAATATCGACATTGTTGCTGTTTCCTACATCTTCAATCATGTGCTGAAGTTGATCAGCGGCGAGCAATAGCACATTAACGATGTCGGGGTTGGGAATGAGCTTGCTGCTCCGGATAAGGCCCAGGACATTCTCGGCAGCATGGGCCAAGTCCTGGATAGCCGATAATCCCATGAAACCGGCGCCTCCTTTGATGGAGTGGGCAGCTCGGAACACTTTGTTGACAAGTTCTACATCGATATCGGCCCCACCTTCTTCTATGGTGAGCAGATCGTTTTCGATATCAGCTAGATGTTCAAGTGATTCTTCTATAAATCCCTGCAATATTTCATCATCTTCGATAGACATACACAGTTCTCCCTAAATAAGATGGTGGCATAACGTGATCATAGGTCAAAAACTATAAGTTCTAGTTCGGTTTCAGCGATATTCTTGTGGATATGTAGAACCGAGAGCTACTATTATCTTATAGATATTGTACGTGTCACGAGATGATTGTACAGAATTATTTAAAAACTTTTTTGGATTTTATAAAAAAATCAAACCATTCCAGCTTGTTAGATTTGTGTACCATGTCAGGATGGGAATGTAGGAAACGGGGGGGCTAAAGAAAAAAATAAGTATGGGCGGAATTGAGTGAGAGTAAAAAGGGAGTGATTATTTGCCGATGGCGTGGAGTTTGACTGTATAGGTGATGGTTCTTCCCGCCAGTGGATGGTTGTAGTCGATGGTAACGGTCTCGCTGCTGGCGGCGAGTACCGTGGCAGGAACTTGCTGCTCCACCCCATCTTTTTCAATGGCAAGCGAGAGTAGCATGCCGGGTTTGGGATCTATTCTTCCAGCAAAACTCGAACGAGCCACGTCGTGCACTAAAGCCTTGTAGTAAGGGCCGTAAGCGTCTTCTGGTAAAATATGCACGGTTCGTGTTTGACCGGATTCCATGCCCATTAATGAAGCCTCGACTGCTTTAAGAATACGACCAGAACCTAAAACCAAGGTGATTGGTTTATTATCGGGAACACTTTCAACGACCTCACCAGACGGGATGGTTGCAGTGTAGCTAATTAAAACAGTGTCGAGGAGTTGGACAGGGTTCATTGAAAATATCCTTTACTAATTAGGGAGGTTTTTACCATAAATTTGACACTATACTTAATGTGACCGAATTTAACAAGAGCCGACATGTTCTGACGGAAGACTTGACAAAGTTACGCTGAACGCATAAATGTGCAAACCCCATAGTATGCCGAAGAGAAAAGGAGTTGGTGTTACGAAGGAGATGGCAGTACCATGAAATATGGACTCGAAATCTTCTTCTGGATCGGTTTCAAACACCTATCTTGAACTGTTAATATCGAATTTTGACACAGTTCAGCGCAGTATATAATTCTTTCAGGATCAGATTCCGTTTGCGGTCATTAGGTGTTTTATTACCCGTAATGGAATGATCATAACTCTTGATCGAAAAAAAACGAACCTATGATAAAACTTGCTTTTGAAAAAGATAGTAATGGTCTTTTGCCAGCCATTGTTCAGGATTATCGGACAGGTGAGGTGTTGATGCTTGCCTATATCAATAAACTTGCTTGGGAAAAGACATTGGAAACCGGTAAGGCCCACTATTGGAGTCGTTCAAGGAACAGTTTGTGGCTGAAAGGTGAAACCTCCGGTCATGTTCAGCTTATCAAGGATATTTTTGTCGACTGCGATCAGGATACTGTGGTTTTTAAAGTGGAACAGCTTGGCGGGGCTGCTTGTCATACCGGTCATCGCAGCTGTTTTTTTCGGAAGGTTACAGAAAGTGAACTCACCATCCATGAGCGGGGACTGGTCTTTGATCCGGCAACTGTGTATGGTACGAAATAGCAACAACGTAAAATAAGTAAGGGTGTAGGATATGAATGTACTAAAGTTGGGAATTCCCAAAGGCAGTCTTGAGGACGCCACCATTGCCTTGTTTGAGAAATCTGGTTGGAGGATCAAGCTAGCATCGCGAAACTATTTTCCCGAAGTTGATGACCCCGAGCTTTCTTGTTCCATCTGCCGGCCACAGGAAATGTCGCGGTATGTTGAAACGGGTATGCTCGATGCTGGAATCACCGGTAAGGATTGGACACTTGAGAATGATTCAGACGTGGAGGTCGTGGCTGATCTGATATACTCTAAGGTTAGTAGAAAGCCGACCCGCTGGGTTATTGCTGTACCGGGTGATTCCAATATCACGAGGGTTGAGCAGTTGGAAGGCAAAAAAATTGCCACTGAACTGGTCAACGTCACTCGGAAGTTTTTTGACCAACGGGGCATCAAGGTTGACATTGCTTTTTCTTGGGGTGCGACCGAGGCCAAAGCCGTCTCCGGTCTGGCTGACGCCATCGTTGAAGTCACCGAAACTGAATCCACCATCCGTGCCCATGGTCTGCGGGTCATTCACGAATTGATGCAGTCCAACACGCAAATGATAGCCAGCAAGGCAGCACTCGCCGATCCATGGAAACGGGAGAAGATCGAGAATATCGCTATGTTGCTCCAGGGAGCTCTCCGGGCTGACCGGATTGTCGGTCTGAAAATGAACGTTTCCAAGGAACAATTGGATGTTGTGATCAACATGTTGCCCAGTCTGCATGCTCCGACCGTAGCTCAACTCTACAAGCAGGAATGGTTTTCAGTGGAGACTGTCATCTCTGAGCATCAGGTCCGCGATCTGGTGCCTAAGCTGAAGAAGAACGGCGCGGAAGGTATTATTGAATATTCATTGAACAAAGTGATCTAATCGGCGGCGTAAGTCGCATTAATCGGAAAGGATGGGTGGAGAGTAGGTATGGATTTCAGAAAAGTACAGTTTCTCCTCTCTGCCCATGCCATAAGGCAACTACCGGAACCGGTCTATCCTGATATCGCTTTTGCAGGACGCTCCAATGTCGGTAAGTCAAGCCTGATCAACCGGTTGATAAGCCGGACCAGTTTTGTAAAAACCAGCTCGAAACCGGGGAAAACCCAAGGGCTCAACTACTTCCTCGTTGATGAAAGGTTGTACTTTGTCGATCTGCCGGGCTATGGGTTTGCCCAAGTGCCTCAACAGATTCGTATGGCCTGGAAGGGGTTGATCAGCGAATATATAGAAACCAGAGCAACCCTAGCCTGCGTCATTGTGATTATCGATTTGCGCCACGAACTTAAGGCTCTTGACCGGGAACTAATCGACTACCTGCGGCACAATAAACGAGCCTATCTCCCCGTATATACCAAGGCGGATAAGCTGACCCGTAATAATCAAATGAAAAATGCCGCAGCTCTGGATGC
>CAITZN010000622.1 GCA_903896915.1 uncultured bacterium | reverse complement strand
GCGCCGATGATTACGTCACCAAACCCTTCAGTCCCCGGGTTCTGATTGCCCGTATCGAGGCGGCGCTGCGTCGGACACCGGAACTCCCTGATGATCAGGACGAGACCGCAGGCGTGATCACCCGACACAGCCTGGAAATCCACCCCGGCCGTCATGAGGTTCGGGTGGGTGGCGAAGAGATTCAGCTCACAGCCTCGGAATTCGCCATCTTGGAGCTCCTCGCCGGCAGGCCGGGCTGGGTCTTTTCCCGACAGCAGATCATCGACCAAGTCCGGGGCTATGACTACAGCATCACCCCCAGGGCGGTGGATGTGCAGATTTTCGGTCTTCGGAAAAAACTGGGACCCTCCGGGGCCAGCATCGAAACGGTACGGGGTATCGGCTACCGGCTACGGGAATAGCGGCTCAACGGTCAGCAACAAAGCTTCCTGGCCGCCATCCATCAGCCCCTGCACTAGGCAGCGGCACAACCACAGACCTCTGACAAAACGCCCATGCGAAACATTCGTCTTTTCTGGCAGATTTTCCCCGCCTGCGTCGGTATCACCATCTTTTCCCTGCTGGTGGCTGCCTGGTTGGCGACCACCACCGGCCGCAATTTTTATATTGATCGTCTCAAGGAAGAAATCAGGGAACGGGCCCTGCTGATCGAGCCGACCATAGCCACCCTCAGCAGAGGGCAGGACCGGCCTTTGCAGGAATTCGTCCGCCAGACCGGCAGACGGGCGTCAACCCGGATCACGGTCATCGATACGGACGGCGCGGTTCTCGCTGATTCAAACGAGGATCCCGCGCTGATGGATAATCATGCCAAGCGGCCCGAGGTCATGCCGGCCCTTACCGGCGAGACCGGATTTTCGCTGCGCCTCAGCCGAACCTTGGGCGAATCGATGCTCTATGCGGCAATCCCGATCGAACTGAAAGCAAACGGCCACCGGGGAGCCCTGCGTCTTGCCATTGCCACTACCTCAGTCGAGACCATGCTGACCGCCCTGCAATGGAAACTGTTCGGCATCGGCATGGCCGTCATCGGACTGGCGGCGCTACTCTCCCTGTACTGCGCCCGCAGGATCAGCCGACCTCTGGAAGAGATGAAGCGTGGTGCCGAACAGCTGACCAAAGGACGTATCGATCAACTAGTCAAGATCAGCAGCGAGCACATGTCCGTGGAAATGGCCGGGTTGGCGGGATCAATCAATGAGATGGCGGAACAGATCAACCGCCGCATCCGGATTATTATCCAGCAGCGCAACGAACTGGAGGCCGTCTTTTCCAGTATGGCTGATTCGGTGGTGGCCATCGATGCCGACAAAAAAATCATCCGCATGAACCAGGCAGCGACCACGCTGTTCGCCCTGCCCTCTGAGGTGGTCAAGGGTAAGGCGGTGCAGGGGGTTATTCGCAACGCCTATCTCCTGGAGCTGATCGATTTCACCCTCACCCATAATACTCCGCAGGAACAGAAGATCACCCTGTTCAACGGCACCGACCCAATCATTCTCCAGACCCATGCCGTGCCCCTGCGCGATGAGGATAATAAAAGCATGGGGGTACTGCTGGTGATGAACGACCTGACCAAACTCAACCGGCTGGAGAATATCCGCCAGGACTTTGTCGCCAATGTATCGCACGAGCTGAAGACACCGATCACCGCGATCAAGGGCTATGTCGAGACCCTGCTGGACGGGGCTCTTGATGACAAAGAAACCGCCAGGCGCTTCCTCGACATCGTCGGCCGCCAGTCCAACCGGCTGGATGCAATTGTCGATGACCTGCTGACTCTTTCCCGTATCGAGAACCATGGGAACAAAAACGAAATCACCCTGGCAGTGGATAAAATCGGACCGGTCCTGGAAAGCGCTCTCCAGACCTGCGCCGTCCATGCCGATGAGAAACATATCATGGTGCGGATTGAATGCGACGAGGATCCGATCGCCCCGATCAACACGCCGCTCCTGGAGCAGGCGGTTATCAACCTGCTGACCAACGCCATCGCCTACAGCCCCGAAGGGTCGCTGATCACCCTGCGATCCCGCGGCAGCAAAAACATGCGCGGCGAGGAATTTGTCCATATCAGCGTGGTCGACAATGGCCCCGGCATCGCCAAGGAACACCTGCCCCGGTTGTTTGAACGGTTTTACCGCTGCGACAAGGCGCGTGGCCGCGATCAGGGGGGGACCGGTCTTGGCCTGGCAATCGTCAAGCACATCGCCCAGGCCCATAACGGCACAGTGGAGGTGGAAAGCGTCCCCGGCAAAGGCTCAGCCTTTACCATCACCCTCCCAAGTGACTTAACGGAAAATAACCCCACGACTCTGATTACTTAAGGAGTACACATGTCAAACAAAGTCGAGCGCATAACCATTTCAGTTGAAGCCCACCTGCTGGCCAAGTTTGAAAACTATCTCTCCGTCAACGGCTACCCGACACGGTCGGAAGCCATAAAGAGCCTGATGCGGCAAGCTCTTATAGAGCAGGAATGGCAGCAAGACACGGATGTGGCTGGAACAATTAGCCTTGTTTACGACCATCACAAACGCGGTACGATGGAGAAGCTTGTTGATGTCCAGCATGATTTTGGCAATTTGATTGTATGCAGCCAGCATGTGCACCTTGATCATCACAACTGTATGGAAGTGCTTGTCGTGCGAGGACGGGCCGCAGAAATTCTTGCTATACTTGCAAAACTTAAGGCGGTGAAAGGGATCAAACATAGTGCTTTGATGATGGCGACAACAGGCGAAGATGTTGAATAACAACACGTGCCATTAATCCCTCATTTATATCTTGCGATGTTACGAATATTTAAATAGTGTGATCTCTATTAAGGTAAGTCTCTGGGGTCGAAATACGGACAACCCAACGTCTGTGTACGCTGCCGTCACAATGGCTTTCTGATACAGGAGAAAGGAGATGCACATTCCTGACGGCTTCGTTTCCGGCACAATCAACAGCGCAACGGCCATCGTTGCCGTCTCCACGCTGGCTTTTAGTGTCGCACGCGTGAAACAAGAATTCAAAGACAAAACCTTTGCTGTTCCTCTGTTAGCGACACT
>CAITZN010000621.1 GCA_903896915.1 uncultured bacterium | reverse complement strand
ATCGAGCAGGAAAGCGTTGATATTTTCCCCGCCGAATATGATAGCGGTGTTAATTGTTTCTTGCTGAACACGGAGATCAGCATGTTTGAGGTATGGCTGGATCTCGGAAAGAATCGATGAGTCACCTATTTTTCCGAGGAGATGGATGATGTTACGGATGACAAACCAGGGCGCATCAGGGTGCAGTTCTTCCAGGAGAATGTCTATCGCCGGATGGCCTGTCTGTTTGATCAGCGCTAATAGTCGTTTTCGTTCAAACCGGCTTTTATTGCTCATCAGTTGCTGGAGTTGAAACTTTGTCGACTCTTTTCCTAGTTCGATGAGCATCTGGCCGGCTGTTTCTTGTTGGTTTTCTGAGTGGAGATAGAGGTCCAGTAGATGTTCTAGAACGGGTCGAGCACAAAGATTTTTCAGGGTTACGAGGGATTGTTCCCTAATGAGCGGGTTGCTTCCTGTGGTCAGGGGGTCTTCTGACGAGAGTGTTCGTAGAAATCGTGTGGTTACAAAAGCTTGGTTGTATTCTTTTTCAACAAGGTAATGGCTCGTGAGTCCGCCGATAGCTGTTATGGTCTGTTTGATGCTTTGCTCATTGGCACCCTGGATCCGTAGGCCCTGTTTCAATGCGGGCAGCAGTTTGTCAAGGCGCTGCCATTGGCCAATATTGTCTAAGTGTTCAGCAACTGAGGCCAGTGTGTGTGCTGCATTGGTCTGGATGATGGAGTTTTGGTTCTGCGGTGTTGCAGCCAATTGCCTGAGAAGCCTGTCGGCAATTACTTCATCACCTTGGCTCAGCAGGTTTCTGATGGCTCCGGGAAGTGCCTGAGAGATGTTTTTTTGTTCGAGACCTTTAAGATCTCCTTGGAGAAGAATGTCCAGGTCGTTTGTGGTTATCCTATGCCGTTCTTTTTCCTTTCGGGTATCCATTTCGATAATCGCCCGTAGCTTTGCACCGCGAACCGTTTGGAGCAATCGTTTATATGCCTCTTCGATATCTTTGTCTTGCTGATCAAGCGGTAAATCGTCCTGTCTCTCAGTGATTGTTTGGAATTGGCGGGCAAGTTTTTCAAATTTTTCATCAGAAATCTGCTTGATGACCTGCTGATACAGTTGGTTACCAAACAGATTTTTGAATTTCTGAACCAAAATAAGGCCGAGTTCCTTTTCGTCTAATGATGCGAGCTGTAAGCTTGCCTGGGTGACGACCTGCGATTGATTTTCTTTGCTGATCAGGGTGTCGTATTGATCCAGTATTCGCTCAAAAGAGGAAAAATCTGCTTTTCCGTTTTTATAGTTGGATGGATCAATGGATTGTTGGGCTGCGTTGACCAGAATGGGGGTCGACCAGGATGGCTGCTGCAGCCTCGCCGCAAGTCCTTCCGGCAGGACGCTTCCCAACTCTGGTGGGGCTTGCAGGAGATGGGCATCGATGTTCTGAGAGATAGCGGCGGTGATGGTCGATCCTTTTCGAGTGTGGGCGAGCCGTTGGAGGACGGCATCGTTTGCTGGGTTGAATGTCGGCGTCTTGTCGTTATTGAGGTGCAGAGCAGGGCTATCACTGGTGAGGGCAGCGATCATGCGGCCCAGTTGTCTGGGTGTAAGATGTTCAACGGTTTCGTCTAGGCGTTCATCTGAGACCTGGCTGATTACCTGTCGATAAAGCTGTGCGCCGAAGAGTCCCTTGAATTTTTGTGCAAGGATGTTGCCAATAACCGATCCTTCCATTGAGGCGATTTGTGCCCCAGCCTGCTGGGCGATCTGTGCCTGTTGCTCGTTGTTGAGGAATTGTTCGTAATGGGCGAGCATGCGGTTAAGGACCGTTTGGTCAACCGGACGACTCTCAAGGAGGAGTGGATCGGCCCCAGATAGCGGTCCCAGCTGTGTTGTTTGTTGGGTGACAAAATGAGTGATCAGGGCATTGAGTTGCTGCTGCGTCAGCCTGTGCAAGGTTGAACGGAGCATTTCATCGGCAACCGGAGTTGCTGGCAGATGGCCCACCAGTTTGGCGAGTAGATCCGGATCCAGACCAGACAAGGTACTGGCCGATTCCTCAATATTGTGGTCCCGTGTGCTGAGATCGATTTCTTTGCTCAGGTTTTGCAAGGTCTCAATGACCGCCTCGGTGAGCTCGTCGGGGTGCAGATTATGGTCGGTCCTCGCCGGCAAGCGGTTGATCAGCTCTTTGACGAGTTCAGGAGATATGGAGTGTAATTCACCCTTTCGGCCGGTTTTTCCCAGGGCGAAATTAGCGAGTTCTTCGTCGCTGATACTGAGACCTGAGCTGAGCAGTTCATCGCTAACAACCTGTTCCCCCTTGTGAATTGCGACATAGCGTTTGGCGTCAACGGAAATTGAATGGATCCCGGCTTTCTCCAGAAGGGTGGAGATAGGTTCAGTGAGCACGTTCTCGCTGAGGAACTGCGATAAAATTTGGATGAATTTGATACAGTCGTTTCTGGAAAAGGTCGGCTGGAAGGTGAAGGAATGAATTTTCAGGCGGTTAAACAGAATAACCAATCCCTGAATCTGGGGTCGAGCCTGGTCCTTGTCTGGTAGATGTTCGCCGCAGATTAAGATTTTCTGGTCGGAAAAAGCGATATTGATAGATTCCTCAGCCCTGTTTTCCAGTAGTGCCTTGAAGGCTGTCAGAACAAAATCATTGCTGCGCTGGACCTGCGGGTTGGAAACCGGGTACAACCGCATCGTCCTCAACGCTGTATATAATCTGATCGGAAAATCTATGAGCAGGCTAATTCTTTCCGGAGATGAAAACTGCGGAGGGTTGCTCATGTGTTTTTCACCTTGTAACGTAAGTCGTTCTGGAAGAGCACGGTCTTGATTATTCTGGAGATAATCAACAGGTCGATCAAGATGGACAATCGTCAGTTGGAGTAGAGATCACGCCTCCGCCCCCGCAGTGCATCTTCGTTCGAACCCTGTGTAGGTAATCAAACGATATCACAACATTTTCCGATAAGTCAAGGGCGTCAGACGGTTCTTGGCGATTATTGCCCCAAATGGCAAACCTGCAGCTGGGAGTTTGTATCGGGTTGCATGAAGATCGATGTTCCCGATCTGATTAAGTGGCGTTGTTGGCGAGATGATCAGCGTGGCTGCACCAAGCCATGCATGAGGAGCCTCTGCACAACGTCATTGACCGGAAGGCCCACGACGTTGCTGTAGGAGCCGGTGATGGACCGGATCAGGAAAGTCCCTTTGCCCTGAATGCCGTAGGCGCCCGCCTTGTCCAAGGGTTCCCCTGAATCAACATAGGCCTGGAGAATGTCGTCGCTAAAGGTGTCGAAGGTTACCAAGGTGGTTGTCGTTCCCCATTCCTCAATGGACCTTTGTTTCATGAGAATGGCAAAACCAGTGATAACTTGATGGGTTTGTCCTTGGAGTGCTTTTAGGGTGGTCAATGCTTCGTGCCGGCCGCAAGGTTTTCCGAAAAGAGTCTGATCAAGGGCAACCACGGTGTCGGCCCCAATGACGCAGGAGTCGGGAGAGATTGTGGCGATTTTTTCGGCCTTGGCCACAGCCATTCTCCTGGCAAAACATTCGGGTGATTCTCCGATTGCAGGTGTTTCGTCGATGACGGCCGGTACCGTTCGGTACTCAAGACCGAGCTGGGAGAGGAATTCTTGCCGCCGTGGCGAGGCCGAGGCGAGGATAATAGGGCAACAGGCGGTGAACATGCCAGGAGAAAGAGTCATGATTCGAGAAAGGGGATATGGTAATATATTTTTTCTAGAAACAGACCGCAGGCAGGGGCTGTGGGGCCCGCCTTGGTGCGGTCCTTGGCAGCGAGAATACCGGCCAGCCTATCGGACGGGTATTTTCCCTGGCCTATTTCGATCAGTGTTCCGGCGATGATACGTACCATCTGGCGGAGGAAACCATCGCCGGTAAGTCGGAGCGACCAGCAGTCGGCACACCCTAACTGTGGGAAGCAGCTGGCATAAAAGAGGGTACGGATTGCACCGCGTCCATTGACCGCATTTTTATCACGGGAACCGGTGCGTTCAAAACTGGAGAAATCGTGAGTGCCGATGATACTTTCCAGCCCTGAGCTTAGGCGATCCAGATCAAAGGTGCCTGGCAGGTGAGCCCGGTACAGACGGTCAGAAGGCAATTGCAGGGCTCCGGTGAAGAAATCATAACGATAGGTTTTTCCCAGGGCGCTGAAACGGCTGTGGAAATCTTGAGGCGCTTCCTCGGCCTGCAAAATGCGGATGTCTCTAGGGAGCATCGAGTTGAGTCCCTTGAAAAAAGCGATGATCGGAATGGCTGTTATGGTTTGAAAATGGGCGACCATGCCAAGGGCATGCACCCCGGTATCAGTCCTCCCGGCTCCGTGCAGGGTAACCGATTCGTTGCAGAGGAGGGTTAATCGTTTTTCCAGTATATTCTGGACAGTCTGACCGTGCCGTTGGCGTTGCCACCCTTGGTAGTTGCCGCCATCATAAGCAATCAGCAGTCGGATAGTACGTGACATCAAGGGAAAAGAGGCGCACCCATCAACCCTGTGGTTTCCGGGAAGCCGTTCATAAGGTTCATGTTTTGCACTGCTTGTCCGGACGCCCCTTTCACAATATTGTCAATGGCCGACATGATGATAAGCCGCCCGGTACGCGGATCCTTTTGCAGCGAAATGTCACAGCAGTTGGAGCCGCGGACATGTTGGGTTGCCGGTGGGGTGCCGGTCGGTAGTACTCGAACAAACGGTTCGTCGGCATAGGTCTCTTCGTAGAGTGCCTGCAGATCGGTACTATCGCCCTCATTGGTGAGCGAGGCATACATGGTGCTGAGTATTCCCCTTGAAACCGGTAGAAGGTGTGGGGTAAAAGAAACGGTCACCAGCTTTCCTGCTGCTACAGTCAATTCCTGCTCGATTTCAGGAATGTGGCGATGGGTCCCCCCTACTTTATAGGGCCTGAAACCGTCGGTTACCTCACAGAATAGTGTGCCTACGCTGGCTGCCCTGCCAGCACCGGAGGTTCCTGATTTAGAATCGATAATAAGGGTGCCCGGATCGATCAGGTTATGCCGGAGCAACGGGGTTAGAGCGAGGATAACCGAAGTTGGGTAGCAGCCTGGATTGGCGGTCAATCGTGCCGTCCGGATGCGATCTCTGTAGAGTTCAGGAAGACCATAGGCCGCTTCAGCAAGCAATTCCGGGCTCGAATGTTCCTGGTACCACGCCTCGTAGACAGCAGGGTCATGGATTCGGTAATCTGCACTCAGATCGACCACTTTCTTTCCGGCGGCGAGGAGTTTGGGAACAATGTCCATGGCCGTCTTGTGGGGAACAGCGGTGAAGAAAAAATCCGCTCGTTCGATAAGTTCGTCAACTGATAGGTTTTCGCAGCGGATATCCACCCGTTTTCGCAGGTTGGGGAAAACTTCGGCAAGCAGTTTGCCTGCATACTGTCGTGAAGTTGCAGCAGTGAGACAAATTTCAGGATGACCGGCTAGGAGTCTTGCCAGTTCGACCCCGGTATAGCCGGAGGCGCCAACAATACCAACATGCAACATGATAGTTTCCTCTCTAAGTACCAGTGGGGCAAGGCATACTGTTAAAAAAAAAGGGAATAACGAAGCGTTCGTTATTCCCTGGACTTAAATTTTGCTGGAAAGAATTGTAGCGATCTGCTCCGATAGCCGCGAAATTATCGTTTAGAGAACTGGAAGCGGGCACGAGCACCGCGTTGGCCGTATTTTTTCCGTTCTTTGGCGCGAGGATCACGGGTCAGCAGGCCAGCTCTTTTTAGCGGCAGGCGCATTTCCGGATTTAATTCCTGCAATGCCCTGGATATACCATGGACAAGCGCATCTATCTGCGCTGACTTGCCGCCACCTTTAACCGTGGCATGTACGTCATATTGTTCTGTAGTCTCGGTGACGACAAAGGGTTTTGCGACCTTTGGCTCAAAGAAAATGTTACCGAAGTAGTCGTACAGTGGCATCTTGTTGATTACGAGCTTGCCGCTGCCGGGTGTAATCCAGACTCTGGCTATTGCTGTTTTCCGTCTGCCGGTAGCGTATGTCTGTTCTTGGGCCATAATCATGTGCTCCGTTATCAAATCTCGAGATTTTCAGGTTTTTGTGCCTGATGGGGATGATCCGTGCCGGTGTAGACTTTCAGTTTTTTCAATTGCGCCCGACCAAGTTTATTTTTTGGCAGCATGCCTTTCACGGCCATACGAATCAGTTCTTCGGGTTTCTTTGTCAGAATGTCGCGGGCGGTCTGGGATTTGATGCCGCCGGGGTATCCAGTATGGTGATGATAGATCTTGTCGTCCCATTTATTACCCGTGAGATGGATTTTTTCGGCATTGACAACAATAACAAAATCACCGTTATCCTGAAAATTACAGAACGTAGGTTTGTGTTTGCCACGCAGGCGAAGGGCTATTTCCGTGGCGATGCGCCCAAGAACCTTACCGTCGGCATCGGCTACGTACCATTTGCGATCAATTTCATTTACCGGCGTATAATAGGTTTTCATTATATGGGCCTCAACACTTAAAAAAAAAAGCTCGAACAGAGGTCCGAACCTTGGAGTCTCTCTTGGAGCGGGAAACGAGATTCGAACTCGCGACTTCAACCTTGGCAAGGTTGCACTCTACCACTGAGTTATTCCCGCTTGTTATTTTCCGTAACAGCAGCCGACTTTAACAATATCGATAGGGCTGTGTCAATAAAAAATTATTATTTTATACGTTTTCATGTGGGGCGGAAGCGCAAGAAAAACAATGGGGTTTTGACGGAGAACTAATGTCAATAATTTTAAGGAATAATACGGTGCATCTTAATTCTTTTTAATAAATTTATGTTGTTACTTGGGCGGAGTGTTTGCCCCACTTCTGGGAGCATGATTTTGCTCAGGGCTCGTTTTTACGAAAATATACCGTGACATCTGTATCAGTTGTTGAGCCTGTCGTTAAAATTGACTACAGTTGTTGAAAATATTTTGAGAATACCAGTAGGGAAGCATATCGAAGCTTTTTAAGAATTTCAACTCGGTTACATTAATAACCCATGAGGTGCAGGCCAATGACAGAGCGCGCTACCCGGAGAGCGTCATTGCAGCGCAAAACCAAGGAAACCGATATTCAACTTGTCCTTGCCCTGGAGGGAACAGGCAAGGTCGCCGTTAGCACCGGTGTCGGTTTTATGGATCATATGCTCACTCTTTTTGCCGTCCACGGGTTTTTTGATCTGGAAATAGCTGCCCAGGGAGATACCGATGTCGATGACCATCACACGGTTGAAGATCTAGGTATATGTCTGGGGATGGCTTTTGATCAGGCCCTCGGTGACAAATCAGGCATTTGCCGTTATGGTCAGGCCTATGTCCCTATGGATGAAACGCTGGTCAGGGTCTGCTGCGATTTCTCCAATCGCCCTTATCTGCACTATCAGGTACCGTTGGCTGAGGCAAAAGTCGGAACCTTTGATACCCCTTTGGCAAAAGAGTTTCTCCGTGCCTTTATGCTTCATGCCGGCCTGACGCTGCATGTCGATCTGCTCCATGGCGAAAACGGGCACCATATTCTTGAAGCTGTTTTCAAGGCGCTTGGCCGTGCAGTGTCGATGGCCGCTAGTCCCCATCCGCTGGTGAGCGGTCAACTCTCATCAAAAGGGATGCTCTAAAGCCATTCGTTCAGATATAGATATAGGCCTTTACTATAAAGTAGATGAAGACATGCCATTGTGCGGTAGGGCAAATCGCCAGCTGCGCAGTGGCCGGGCCGACAAGGACTAAAATTAATCAAATAAAGACGCATGAGGAGGATCAGGGTGACGGCATTTTCTAAATTTAAAGTTGGGTTGGCGCTATGTTGTATCATCGTTGCCGCAGGCTGTGCTCAGAAAGAAGGGCCCACTTCTGTTGCCACAGACCCGAGTGTCGCAATTTCATGTATTGCAGTGATGCCGGTCCAGCCCTCTGTTGATTTTGAGGACATACTTTCTCCGGCAGAGAAAAAGACATTGAAAGATGGTGGTCAGGTCATGGATGGTCTGCTTAAGCAATTTCTGACTGGCAAGGCCAACGTTCGATTTGTCGCCGAAGGGCAGGGTGCTGCAAAGAAGACTGAAGGCGTTGCCAATAATCTGGTCAATGCCCGACGGATTGCCGATCAGTTCAAATGTAACGCAGTTCTGGAAACCACCCTTAGTCAATATGCTGATAGAGTGGGCGGGCCGTATGGCGCGAAAAATCCGGCAGCCGTGACCTTTACCTACAAACTCTACGAAACGGGTAATGGCAAGGTGATCTGCCATGGCCGATTTGATGAAAAACAGCAGTCGGTTATGGATAATCTGTTGACCCTTCCCAAGGCCCAAAACCGTGGCATGACCTGGTTGACCGCGGAGGAGTTGCTGCGTGAGGGCGTGAAGGAACGGCTGGGGCAGTGCACCTATTTTGAGGGCAAATAAAAGGTGTGATTCCTTTCGGCGGCCCCGGTGCAGCTGACAAGAAATGTAAATCGGCGTATTGGCCGGGCCATGCACGATTACGCTATGCTGGCCGACGGCGATCGGGTACTGATCGCCGTCTCCGGTGGCGTTGATTCTCTGGTTCTTGCTTGGTTGCTGGCTGGCTGGCGGAGAAAAGCTCCTATCCACTACGAGCTGCAGGTCGTGCATGTCGACATGGAACCAGAAGGTGATGCCTTTGGTGAGGGCGCCGGTCTTATTGCTGCTCTCTTGCGCGATTTCGGTTTAGATCTACATGTTCTTCCTGCCCTCTGGCGGCCGGACCCTCAAAAACTACAATCTGCCGCTTTGGGGCATGATTTCTGTTTTCAGTGCGCTCGTTCTCGGCGGACCCAGTTGTTTGCTTATGCACGGCAGTGCGGATGCAACAAAATCGCCTTCGGTCATCACCGGGACGACATCATCGAAACATTTCTACTCAATCTGACCTGTGCTGGTAATATCAGCACCATGTTGCCACGCCAGGATCTTTTTTCCGGACGGTTGGCACTGATCCGTCCGCTCGCCTATCTTGACAAAGGGGAGATCGAACGGATTGGCCGCGATCTTGGTCTGGAACCTGTCCGTTCCGCCTGCCCTCTCTCGGAAAAGACTAAGCGCCGGGACATTCATCAACTGGCTGAACACATCTATCAGTACATTCCGGGAGCTAAAGAACATATTTTTGCTGCGCTTGGTAATGTCCGTCAGGATTACCTGCTTAAACAAAGCGGTGGCAGGAGGCCCTGATGCAGACCGGAAACGATTGTCTTGTCTGTTTTCTGCGCCAGGCTTTGGCCACGGTTCGCCGCAGTACCACTGATCCTGAGCAGCACTGGCGGCTGACCGGGGAGGTGGGGGCGATGCTGGCAAGCTTTGATCCAAGTATCCCACCGCCAGAAAATGCCGTCCATTATTACCGCCTGATCGCCCGGAGGACCGGGGTGGCCGATCCCTACGCAGCCGAGAAGCAGGAGAGTAACTCCTTTGCCCTAGGTCTGGAAACCCGGACCAGAGAACTTATCCAAAGGGAGCCCGATCCCTTGCTGGCGGCAGTACAGTTTGCCATTAATGCCAATGTTCTTGATTACGGGTCGCAATACCGACTTGACCGTGAGAAGGCTCTGGCCTCCTGCCGGCAACCCTTGGTGGTCAACCATTATCTGGCTCTGCAGCAGCTCATTACCACAAAACCGAATATTCTCTATCTGGCCGATAACTGCAGTGAAATCGTTTTCGATAAACTGCTGATCGAGCTCCTGCTTGCCGGTGGCTGCAAGGTGACGGTGGCGGTACGGCAATCCCCTATCATCAATGATGCCACGTTAGAAGACGCCATTGTCTGCGGCCTGGACCGGATCTGTCCGGTTAT
>CAITZN010000620.1 GCA_903896915.1 uncultured bacterium | reverse complement strand
CGTTGTCATCGATATCCTCCGGGGTCATTTCCTCCAGGTTCAGATCCTCGATGAGGATTTTCTTCAATTTTTCTTTTGTATTCATGAGAAAAGCTCCTTTTTTAATAACAGGTTAATAGTTATACTTTGTCACGTTAGCCACTTCACTCTTCATCCTGCTTTCCCCACATATCGTAAAAATTGTAAAACTGGTACGGATTTTCAGTGACAAACGCTTCCAGCGCCTCGACAAATTCCCGGGCGAACGGGATATAGGCGCGTGCTGACCTGCCAAGGTTTCCCGGAATCCTCATGGTTGTTGCCACCTGCAGTTCATACGCTCCGGACGTGCTTCTGTAGGGGAAAATGACCGCTACCGGAGCACCGGTCGCCGAAGCGAGTTTATACGGGCTGAACGGTATTTTTACCGGATCGCCAAGAAAATCAACACTGACGGTGCTCCCTGCACCCCCCATATTCCGGTCGCCCATAATACAGAGGAGTTCTCCATTTTTCAAGACCTGAAGCATCTCCAGGGTTCCGCCAAGATATCCGGCAGGATCAACAATCCGGTACGGTGGTTTTTCTCTGTTATGCTCAAAAAAGTGCCGATCCCTATCCCCTTCATCCCGGTGTATAAGCAGATTGACCCGAGTGTTAAGGGCGGCAAGGTTCGCCATGGCAAGCTGCCAACATCCGACGTGAGCAGTTATCAGGATCAGGCCTCGCCCCTCTGCCAACAGTTCAGCCAGCTTAGATGTTCCTTCCGGGCTGACATAAATATGTTTGGTGCCTAGAATCCCCAGTATTGCCCGGTCAACGAGAGTCCTGCCAATACCGAGACTGAGAAGATAACTGTTCCATAGCATACGCAGCGGGGCGTGTTCGGGAAAGCGCCTGTTTAGATAATGGCTGGAGCGATTCCTCACTGCCGGGCGAAACAGGGTATAATAGAGCACCACAAAAATCAGCAGGCAGTATGCCGCTTGCTTACCGCCGCAACGGATCAGAGTGTAAAAGACATTGTGTTGCCAGTTCGAGCCGATACTCCGGCTGGACCACTGTCTGTTTTTCATGCTAGGCATTTTTTCCCATATGGCGGGATGTACCACGAGTGAATTTGATGAAACTGGCTAGATTGCCAAGAAAACGAAACCAGCTATCCGGCGAGCGCCACAGCATGGTGACATAGCCCCAGAGCACTTTGGTGCGTTTAAAATGGTTGCGGTAGAACTCGTTGAACAGTACATCCAGCCGCTCCCGTGTCATCCCCTTGGTGACGAAGAGGAAATTCATGCAATCCATCTTTTCCCAATCTTCTTTGAAATCTCCTAGCTCGTGGATATTTTCGTAGATCGGTGAGCCTGGAAACGGGGTGAATTTGGCCAGGTTGAAATCGTCAATAGGCAGAGAGAATACGTACTTCATGCTTCGGCGGATACTCTCCTCGGTTTCACCAGGCAGCCCCATCATGAGGAGCCCCTTGGTTCTGATTCCGGCGTTTTTTATCAACCTGATTTT
>CAITZN010000619.1 GCA_903896915.1 uncultured bacterium | reverse complement strand
TCACTCATTCCCGGAGCTATCACAGGCTGCATGGCTCTTTAAAGACAGCAGCAATCCTGTCGCCCTCCCCGGTCGCCAAGAGGATGAGACCGACCTTACGCCTGAAGAAGAAATCATGGTCGCTCCAATCGAGCCGTACTCTGTGAATGATATTGTGACGGATGGCTGTTTTATTGATCGAGCAAAACTCGAGAAGATTCTGGAACGCCTTCGGACCAAAAAAAATCTGATCCTACAGGGGCCTCCGGGTACAGGTAAAACCTGGCTCGCAAAACGGCTAGCTTTTGCTCTCTTGGGGCAACGGGACGACAGCAAGGTTCGAGCGGTACAGTTTCACCCAAATCTCTCTTATGAAGACTTCGTGCGCGGGTGGCGTCCTGCTGGCGATGGCAGGCTCGCATTAGTAGATGGCCCCTTCCTTGAAATGGTACATGCAGCGAAAAAAGAGCCCACAGCAAAACACGCTATTGTTATCGAGGAAATCAATCGAGGGAACCCTG
This sequence comes from uncultured bacterium, assembly GCA_903896915.1. Taxonomy (GTDB): domain Bacteria; phylum Desulfobacterota; class Desulfobulbia; order Desulfobulbales; family Desulfobulbaceae; genus Desulfobulbus. The sequence goes on along the minus strand of CAITZN010000619.1, from coordinate 1,151 downwards.
CTCAGATTTTCGGAGAAATGTTGACGCTATTGGAGGTAGACAAAAGAACCCCTAGCGAGGCGTTGGAACTTTGTTACAGGAAAGTAGATGGTGAGCAAGTATTCATCCCAGATAACCTGTATGTCATTGGGACCATGAATATTGCTGACCGCTCGCTCGCGCTTGTTGATCTAGCGCTGCGTCGTCGATTTGCTTTCATCGATTTGGAACCAATTTTTGGTGCCCCTTGGCATGACTGGGTAAACGCTAATTGCGGCATCGATTCGGAAATCCTCAAGGATATCGAAAATAGAGTCAAATTGTTGAACATCGATATCTCCGCCGATACCAGTCTCGGACCACAATTCCGGGTGGGGCACAGCTATGTAACACCTCCGTTCGGTACACCAATAATTGATGGCCGCGAATGGTTCCGGCAAGTCGTCGACACTGAGATTGGCCCGCTTCTAGAGGAATATTGGTTTGATTCTCTCGATAAAGCTCAGAAAGCCAGTGAGCGATTACTCGAGGGATTTTGATTGTGGCAGTATTGGCAGCAGGGTCTACTGGGGAACCGACGGAAGAGGTTGGGAATATAGGCCGTATTCCTGTGCGTAACCTTTGGCTGTTGATGTTTTATGCGTCAAATTTGTTTCGTCATATCGATAACGCAAGAAGGGCCATTGAGGACAATCCGGATGACATCCCGGACTTGGTGGCTGAAATCCTCACACGACAAGTTGAACGCCGCCTGAAACGAAATCTTAGTTTCGGCTATCAAACTCGTGAAGCAGTTCTTGGGCGCGTTCGCGGCCGAATCAACCTGCTGCAAACAGAACGGCATCAGTTGCTTGATAGAGGAATGGTGGCTTGTCGATTTGAAGAGCTCACCGTCGATACACCTCGTAACCGTTTTGTCAGAGCTGCGCTTGAAAAGATAGCGAAAATTGTACGCCGTGATGCCCTTGCGCACCGATGCCGATCTCTTGCTGCAAGCCTGATACGGATAGGGGTAACCGGAGAGAAGCCTGATCGAGCAGAAGTCTCGGTTGATCGATTTGGGCGGCATGATGCCGATGACCAACAGATGATTTCTGCAGCTCATCTAGCCTTCAATTTGGCGTTGCCGACAGAAGCGGCGGGCACTAGGCATCTCTCCTTGCCGGATCGTG
>CAITZN010000618.1 GCA_903896915.1 uncultured bacterium | reverse complement strand
TTGTTGAGCAGACGCTGTAGTTTTTCTTTACCAAGGAGGATTTGCGGCGAAGTGTGGGCAACCATATCGATCAGCAGCACCGCCTTGGGTGGTTCACTGCGAGCGGCTTTGAATTTGTAATTAATGGCCCGGATATATTCTTCATCGAAATGTTCCAGGGCCATGAGGGCCTCTTCGCCCCGGTTGATGAATTGCTCAGAAATCTCGACAATGACCCGACTAGCTTCGTCCATATCTGCACCGAAGAATTCGAGGCAGAAAGTCATCTTTTTTTCATACGCACGGTAGAGAATGAACTCTGCCGAGGTAATCACCCCGTCGGTGCCCTCTTTCTGCACACCGGGCAGGCCGCCGAGAGCCTTGTTAGTGATATCCTTCCACAGACCTTTTTTTCGTATTTCGTCACCACGAAGCTCCACCCTTCGGATCAAGACGCCTTGCGAATCAAGAACATCAAAGACCACCGTGTCTGTGGGTAAGATTTTCCGCATTGGATGGGAAACACGCTGCACAGTGAGCATGCCCGCATCAGGCATAGCAATGGTGTAGGCGGTCAGATTGTCAATTGCTGTACCCCAGAGGACCGCGGTCTTGCCACCGGCATTTTCCGAGATATTGCCGCCAATGGTCGAGGCCCAGGCGCTGGTAGGATCCGTGGCGAAAACCAGACCCTGTTTATCGGCACAGGCCATGGCATCCTGCGTGATGACCCCGGCCTCGAGCTTGATTACTGCCATCTGCTGCGGGATTTGATCATCTCCTAAAAACTCACGGTATTCGATGCCGTTAATCCGGTTCAGTTTTTCGGTGTTGATCATGACACAACCCGCATGCACCGGCACCGCGCCACCGGTCAGACCGGTCCCGCCGCCACGGGGAATCACATACAGTCCCAATTCCTTGATAGCTTTCAATAATAAAGGGACCTGTTCCTCCTGTGAGGGCCGGACCACGGCCACAGGCAAGAAGAGACGCCAGTCGGTTGCATCGGTGGCATGGCTGATCAAGGAAAAAGGGTCAAAGGCGACATTGGCGGCCCCTATGATCGCGCCGAGCCGTTTTCTGATTTTGTCTCGTGCGGCTGCCGCCCCGCCGATTTCTTTCTGCAGTTTTTTAACCCGTTCCCGGCAAAGGTGGACGAGGTTGAGCACCTTGCCACTCCGCTCCTGGTTAACGCCAACCTTACTCGCCGTATTTTCAATAATATCCATATCCTTCTTCATAATCTTAAAGAAGGTATATCGCCGACGAGGCGAATCGATCAGCTCCTGAAAAAGAAAAGGATTGCGATGCAGGATGAAGAGATCGCCCATACAGCGCATCACCAGACGGGCAGAGCGACCAGTAACGCGTTGACTGCGCAACTCTTCCAGATCGTCCCAGACCGCAGGGCCGAAAAGATGCTTAATGATCAGGCGATCATCTGCTGATGTGAAATTATAGGGAATCTCGCGATAGTTGATTGTTTTCATACGCAGCCTGTTTGTAATTCGGTAGAAAGCTTTATGCTCAATTTTGGAAATAACCTGGAACGGAACCATCATTATTTTACGGCTTGGATAACCATTGTGTCCATGGCAGCCATTCTTACTTTAAATATTTCTCTGTACTATCGAAATGTTGGTTTAATTACTTTGGGTTTCGGTGCTTTTTTCTTTGGTTTTTTCTCCACGGAAAAACCAAATTTTCCGATCTTAGCGCCCAAGCTGTAATATTGACCGTGTGCATAGGCAAGCGGCTCAGCCTTGGCTAGATCAAAGGCCCCTGTTTGAGGATCGATATACCGGATATCAGCTTTGACGTTGACCACCTCGGCCATGAACATATCGTGGCTTCCCAACCGGTGCACCTCGGTTACCCTGCACTCAATATTAATCGGAGCCTCAACGATAATC
>CAITZN010000617.1 GCA_903896915.1 uncultured bacterium | reverse complement strand
TTCGATACGATCACCCACCCGCAATACCACTCCGTTACCCGCGCTCAACACCTTGGCCTGTACCACTTGCTCCTCGCCGGTGGTTGGATGCCGTCTGACCATAGTGACTTCCCGGCCCACATATTTCTGCAGCAACGATTGGGGGCTTAAGAGGTCGTATTCAAAATTCTGCTCCATAACCGACAAATCGCCAGCGTTCAACAATGCGGTTTCCGGTTTAATCTTTGCACTGACCTCGCGGAAAGCGAGCGTCTGCATGCCTTTAGGAACAGTGATCTTACGGCGATCCTTCACCAGAGCGAGGTTTTTGTTATAGATGGTGACACTGACCGATTGTTGATCCCGGGCAGAAACGTTGATCTCATCGCTGGCCCATACCGAGGCAACACAGAGCAACAGTGTTGTTAGAAAAAAGAATGCCTGTTTCATGGGGAACTCCGTTATCAAAAAAATGCGATATGTTCTGGGGAAATATTGCACTTCGTTTCCGAAAAATGAAATCCGATCAGTTCTCAACAACAGTATTGAGGGTGATAAATTCATCAAGCCGGGCTTGTTGCTCGTTTGACAAAGAGCCGAACTTCATCCTGAGGCGTTTTATCTGAAACGAACTGAAGATCGGACTAGGGAGGCTTTGGACATCATCGACGAGGAACACGGGGAGATTAGGCAGATAAAAACGTGACTGCGCAAAAAATATATCAAGTTGATCAGGCAGAGGTGGTTTTTTATCCAAAGCAATGCAGTGAATCGAGAGACCGCTTCTGCTGATATCCAAAATTGTGCCTGTATCTTTACCAAAAAAGACTAAGGCGTCCTCTTTGACTCGAAAACGTTTATGGCGACGACGTTCAACTCCGTCAAATGTACCTGGTTTGCTCTCCATGCAGGATAGATCCCTATAGGTCATTAAGTTTTTTCGGCATTAAACGCTGATAGAATCCCGTGCCAGTCACCAACGATGCGGCAGACTCAGACGAAAATGCAACATCGAGCGAAAACCTCTATGCACTCCATAATGTTTCACGAAATAAGCTCGTACTTCTAAACACCTATCCAATCCACACTAGATTTTGTATACCCTGCTGATGAATAAAAGAAAATAAAAAAAATTACGTTTCTTCTTTGCCTAAATTTTGACTATGGCTGAGGTGCACCACCAAGGGGACCCGCAACGACATCGCAGCTTCCATATGGCTCTTGAGCAGCCGGGAAACTTCATCAAGCTCCTGCTCAGGAACTTCCAACACAAGTTCATCGTGGATCTGCAATAACATGCGAGCCCGCAGCTTACGTTGCCCAAGTTCCCGATGGACCCGGAGCATGGCCAACTTGATGATATCCGCCGCTGTTCCCTGAATAGGGGTATTGATGGCAGTTCGCTCGGCAAATTCGCGCTGGTTGCGATTGGTACTGTTAATATCCGGTAGAAACCGCCTTCTCCCCAACAAGGTGGTAACGAAACCGTCACTTCTCGCCTGCTGAATGACGGCCTCCATGAAATCCTTTATTCCGGCATAATGAGCAAAATAGCGGTCAATAAAGGTCTGGGCTTCTTTGCGACTGACATGCAGTTGACTGGCCAAACCAAAACTCGACATGCCGTAGACAATGCCAAAATTTATAGTTTTAGCTACCCGTCGCATCTCGGAGGTTACCAGTTCCGGAGCGACAAAGAAAATCTGAGCTGCTGTCCGCCGGTGAATATCCTGATCACCGAGAAATGCCGCCAACAGTTCACTATCCTCGGAATAATGAGCCAGCACCCTAAGATCGATCTGGGAGTAATCAGCGGCTAGAAGGCAATATCCTGGCTCGGCAATAAAAGCGGAACGGATGCGTCTTCCTTCCTCGGTGCGGATAGGGATATTCTGCAGATTAGGATTGCTCGAACTGAGCCGACCGGTGGCCGTACCGCACTGGTTGAACGAGGTGTGTACCCGACCGCTTTGTATATTGCGCAAACTAGCCAGCTTATCCACATAGGTTGATTTAAGCTTGGCCAGATTGCGATACTGCAGGATGAGCGCCGGCAGCTCATGGGTCAGACTCAGACTTTCCAGCACCTTGACATCGGTGGACCAGCCGGTCTTGGTTTTTCGGCCCTTGGGCAACTGCAATTTCTCAAACAGGATTTCTCCGAGCTGCTGGGTTGAATTAATATTGAAAGGCAGCCCGGCTGTCCGGTAAATGGAATGTTCATACAGCTCCAATCTTTGACCAAACTCAACCGAGAGGGCATCGAGCTTCTTGGCATCGACCCTTATTCCCGCATGCTCCATGGCAGCCAGCACAGGGATGAGCGGCCCTTCGACCTCACGCAGCAGGGGTTCCAGATCCATCTGCGCAAGCCTTGGCATCTGCTCACGATATAACTGCAAGGCCCCGAAGACATCTTCGCAGCTGTAATTTTTGGCCGCCTCCAATTCAACCCGACAAAAAGCGTCTCCGCGTTTATCATTGTCGGTTACCTCGGCAAAAGTCGTCATTTCCAGGTCGATCTCCCGGCAGAGGTCGTCGAGTTTATAGGTACGCCTATCCGGATCGAGGAGCCAGGCGCCAATCATCGTATCATAGAGTGGCCCACCCAGTTGCAGTTTGCCGTTTTGGGGCGCGGCCAAAATGGCGAGATCAAACTTAAGATTATGCCCGATCTTGGTGACCCCTGGATGTTCGAACAGGGGTCGCAAAACGCCACAGATACTCTCAAGCGATAATTGCCCTGTAACCAAATCGCCGTTTTCGTCACGATGGCCGCACGGAAGATACCAGGCGTCCCCATCCTCAGCGCACAGTGACACCCCGACCAAATTCGCGGTGAGCGTATCGAGGGAATCGGTCTCTGTATCGACAACAAGCAGTTCCGTACGTTCTAGACGCTGCCCCAGCGCCGCCAACTGTTCCGGTTGTTGTACCAGATGAAACCGGGAGGTCTCGATCTTCACCGCCCGGGTTTCGTCTTTAAGCAGGGTATGGAATTCCAACTCGAGCAGCAAAGCACGCAGCATATCATTATCAGACTCGACCCTTCGGTATTGTTCGATATCAGTCGGCACCTCTGCGGCCTGATTGAGACGCACCAGATCGCGAGAAAGAAAGGCCTCAGCCTTGTGGCTGCTGATTTGGTCCGTCATTTTTGAGGGCTTAAAACCGCCGACAGACTGATATAACCTTTCCAGGGTGTGATGCTCACTGATTAGCTTTTGTGCCGTTTTGGGCCCAATCCCCGGAACACCGGGAATATTATCAGAGGCGTCACCGGTCAGTGCAAAATAATCGAGTAATAGCGAGGGGGGGATGCCGTATTTTTCGCAAACAGCTGCTTCATCCCAGACCCTATCATTCATGGGATCCCACATGGTGACATTGGCCGAAACCAGCTGCAACAGATCCTTGTCGCCTGAGACGATTACCACTCTATATCCCTGATCCACCATTTTCTTAGTAGCCGATGCAATGAGGTCGTCAGCTTCCTGATCATCCTGTTCCAGATGCAGAATCCGGCAGGCGGCGACCATGTTACGGATATAAGGGATCTGTGGAATCAAATCCTCCGGCATTGGCGGTCTGTTGGCTTTGTAGGCACTGTAGAGCTGATGCCGAAAAACTGGCCCTTTTGTGTCATAGGCCACAGCCAGGTACTGCGGATTGCGCTCTTTGAGCAAACGCCTCAGGATGGTGGTAAACCCGTAGACAGCATGAGTTGGCAACCCCCGCGAATTGGAAAGCGGTTTGATGGCATGATAGGCCCTGTAAATATAGGCGCTGCCGTCAATCAGATACAGTTCAGGTGTGGTCATAGTTCCTCTTGCCATGCGATAGAGCACCGTCCGCCCGAAACGAGCAGCCAGTTCTTTTTATTACCCGAATCAAATGTCAGCGCAGGAACGTCTCCCTGAACCAACCTACCACTCCCTTACATAAGTACACGGCAACAAATCGGCAACCAAGTACTTTTATTGTCGTTCATCTTCACAAAACTGAAGGCTCCAAACGCTGACAATAAAAAACCCTGCCTAAATGGCAGGGTTTATCATGAAACCAGATGGCACAAGGAGCAATTACGCCCCGCAGCAACCTGCTTAAAATCAGGCTCGGCTGGCCTTAACCCAGGTCGCCTGTGGCCCCTTGTCACCCTCTTCCATAGCGAACAGAACTTCATCACCTTCTGCGAGATCGCTCATGGCAATATCGCGGAGGGCGTTGGCATGAAAGAAGACATCAAGTTTATCATCAGTGACGATGAAGCCGTAGGCTTCATCCGGAAAAATCTTCCGAATGACACCGGAACCTTTGCTCTCCAAGATGGCACCTTGGGGCTTCACAGCTTTATGATTTTGCTTCTTTTTGACGATTTCCTTCAACTGCGAACCTAAAACATCAAAGGCTTCAACCAAAAGGGAACGGACACTCTCGCCCCAGCGTTTGACAGCGACTGTTTCGTTAGGCACGGTCGCAACAAGTCGCACCTCATATCCACCTTCTTTATACCCGGGTGTCGCCTCAATCGTTACACGCAGGTGAAGGACAAAATTCGCATAGTGGCGGATGAGTTTATTACGCTCTTCCTCTATTTTTTCCTGCCAACTCTTCCGGATATCAAGATTCTTGGCCTCGATTTTCAATTCCATATACATCCTCCACAAAAAAAGGCGTCAGCGATCCCATACCGCTGCCTTAAGGTCATACCCCGACACCCTTTGCTCCTGGCCAAGTTCTACTTTCTCCCGTCATGGTCCAGTTATAAGCATTACTCGGAATTTTGTGCGATCCGCACGCGAAGAGATTCAATTTGAAAGGATACGGCTTGACCATAACTCAATTATAGCCATTGACCGGAAAGGAAATCAAGGGGGTGCACCACATTTTATTGACGACCACGCAATCAAGCCGGTACATTAACGACATGAATACTCAAGATAAAATCGGCATATTACTCTTAAACCTGGGCGGTCCTGGGCGTATTGAAGACGTGGAACCGTTTTTGATCAATCTGTTCTCAGACCGACAGATTATCCGTTTAGGCCCCGCTTTCCTGCAAAAAACCATTGCCAGGTTCATCGCCCATCGTCGGGCTCCCAAAAGTATGGCGAATTACCAACGTATCGGTGGTGGTTCCCCTATACGAATAAAAACCGAAGAACAGGCTCGGGCTCTTGAGGAGGCGCTGCATGACGATGGCGACTTCATGGTTCGGCCGTGTATGCGATACTGGCACCCCTTCGCGGAAGAGGCGCTCCGGGAAATGGCTGCAGCACAGGTGAAAACAATCGTAGCCCTACCACTTTATCCCCATTATTCCATTGCCACCACCGGCTCATCCTTACAGGATCTCCACCGGATAAAAAAACACTTGGGTGTGGATATTCCGATCGTTGCAATTCACTCCTGGCCCGTCGAACCCCAGTACATAGACTGCCTGACCAAGAGAATTGAGGAAGGCATGAATCGTTTTCATAGTGAGCCGGTACAACTTGTTTACAGCGCCCATAGCCTGCCAGTGCAATTTATCAAGGAAGGCGATCCTTATGTGAACCACCTGGAACAATCGATCCGGGCTATCGAACAGATGACCGGTATCCAAGGAAGACTCTGTTACCAGAGCCGTAGCGGGCCGGTTAAATGGCTGGGTCCGGCACTGCCGGAAATAATAGAGGAATGTGCGGGGCAAGGATGCAAGAATATGCTGGTGGTGCCCCTGTCCTTTGTTTCTGATCATGTTGAGACGCTGTTCGAAATCGACATCCAGTACCGAGAGATGGCAGAAAACATCGGGATACATTTCGAATCCACCAGGGGTCTCAACTCCGACCCCCTTTTCATCGAAGCCCTGTGCAATCTGGTCCGCAACAGCCTCGCCGCGTAAAGCGAAACTACTGCTGGGGAGAGGACGGAAAACTACGCATCCTGATGTTCATCAGAATGCCGATTGCCAACATATTGGTCAACAACGACGACCCACCATAGCTAAACATCGGCAAAGGGACACCGACCACCGGTAAAAAACCCATGATCATGAAAAGATTAATGACCGCTTGCCAGAAAATTAGCATGATACAGCCAAAGGCCAGGATAGACCCATATTTATCCTTGGCCGACATAGCAATATTGACACCCCATATGAGCATAAAGAAATAACAACTCAGAAAAAATAAGGCTCCAGCAAACCCCCACTCCTCTCCCCATACTGCAAAAGCAAAATCCGTGTGCCGCTCCGGCAAAAAACGCAGATGTCCCTGGGTCCCCTCCATAAATCCCTTGCCAAAAATTTGGCCGCTACCAACCGCAATTTTGGACTGCATTATCTGATACCCATGATTCATGGGATCACCTTCGGGGTTGAGAAAGGTCTCGATCCGTTTCCGTTGGTATTCTTTCAATAAAAATTTCCAACCGATAAAGACACAGAGCAAGCCGCTGCTTCCAAGTATGCCGAGCGTAGTCCACCGCAGCCTGACGAACAAAGTCATGGTCACAAAGATAACAGCACAAATGAGCGCAGTGCCAAGATCAGGCTGCAGCATAATCAGCACAAACGGCAATGCGGTCAGGATGACAGGCTTGATCAGATCACGCAACCGATAGCCGCCAACGACATCGGTGTTAGCATAACAGGAGGCCAGCACCAGTATCAATGCCAGCTTCGCGGGTTCCGAGGGTTGCAGATTGAAAAAGCCGAGATCGATCCAACGCTGCGCCCCGGCGATGGATTTAACAAACAAAAGGGTATAGAGCAGCAGGGGCAGGATGATGACATACAGAATATACCCGGACTTAGCGATCTTGTGGTAATCCAGAAAACCTATCACCACTATCATAACGAGCCCAGCACCAAAAAAAAGAAGCTGCTTGAGAAAAATCGAGGAAGCGCCTGCGCCCGTAATGTGGGTGGAGCTATACAAATTAGTCAAAGACATGCCACCTACAAGGA
>CAITZN010000616.1 GCA_903896915.1 uncultured bacterium | reverse complement strand
GTTTGAAAAAAGAGGTGGAGGAACTGCGCCGCTATTATCTCGAGAAATTCAATCTTGATACCATTATCGGCGAGAGTGAAGGAATCAAGAAGGTCATGGAATTTGCGGACAAGGTGGCTAAAGGCTATGACACCACCGTCCTGATTGAAGGAGAAAGCGGAGTCGGCAAAGAAGTCATTGCCCGGATGATTCATCATCGCAGCAGTCGTTTTGACAAGCCGTTTGTGGGAATCAATTGTGGGGCGATCAGTAAAGAACTGCTGGAAAGCGAGCTATTCGGCTATGGCAAAGGGGCGTTCACCGGCGGCCTCCAAGACGGCAAAAAGGGGAAAATTGAAATAGCCGATAGCGGTACGCTCCTGTTAGACGAGATCAGTGAATTACAGTCCTCTGCCCAGGTGAAGCTACTGCGATTTCTTGAAGAACGGGAATTTTATCCTGTCGGCGGCACTCAAAAAAAGAAGGTTGACGTCCGGATTATCGCTGCCACCAACAAGAGCCTTGATGTCCAAGTGAAAGCAGGGGCCTTTCGTGAAGACCTCTATTACCGGCTCAATGTTGCGCGCGTGATCATCCCTCCTCTGTTAGAAAGAAAAGCGGACATCATCCCTTTGACCCTGTTTTTCATGAATAAATTCAATGAGAAATTCGGCAAGAACTTTCGTGGCATCTCCGCCGAAGCAAAAAAAATGCTGATGCATTATCCATGGAGAGGCAATATCCGAGAATTGAAAAACGCGGTCGAACGCGTGGTCTTGATGGAAGATGGGGAAAATATTGAACCCGCCCATCTCGCTTTCTTGGCTTATCCCTATCATGCCACCATGCCGCATGCAGACCTTGGCATCAAGATTCCCCCCGAGGGCTTGAATCTTGATGAACTTATTAAGCGACTCATCATCCAGGCCCTTGAACTGAGTGGTGCCAACAGGACACGTGCCGCCAGATTGCTTGGTATTTCGCGGCCGACCTTGATTTACCGCATCGAAAAACACGGCATCGAAGTATAGGCCACAGCCGAAATATTCCGACGTATCACTCTTGCCTGCAACCCCACCCTAACCGGGCAGGCAACGATTGGGATATACTGCAGCGTTGCAGCATATCATTCAATCTATGTAACCTGCCGTATCAGTGTTCTTTCCCCGATCTTTTTGTTCTATTTTTCTGCCCTGAAGAAAATTCACATGAAGCATTTGCTTCAACGCCCTCCTCCCTTTTTTCATCATTGAATCTCTTTATGCCATCTTTCAGTCAGTTAGCTGAGACAGTCCAGATTGGTACAGGACATGCACTACTGGACCTACAAGAGCCTGGATAACGACAATCATGGCCGTGCGTCCCCCAGATGGCAACGCACCTGATTTTTCTTTGTTTTTCCATGTAACCGGCAATGGGATAGGCCTTGCTTAGGGGCATTTGCAAGAGAAAGAAGGCGATGAAATATAAAACGATTCTTTTCAAAAAAGAGAATGGACTGGCAACCATTACTCTGCATCGGCCCGACACCATGAACGCCCTGAACAGTCAGGTGTTTAGTGAGCTGCATACTGTACTTACCGAGATTGAAAGAGATGATGAGGTTAACGTCGTCATTCTTACCGGCGGTGATAAATGTTTTGCTGCCGGAGTTGACATCAGGGAAATCAACGAGATCGCAACACCTTCAGCTGCCCGTCGGTTTCTAAAAGAAGCGCATTCCGTTTTCGATAGCATGGAAGAGTTGGACAAACCGATTATTGCCGCGATCAGCGGGCTTGCCTTGGGCGGTGGCTGCGAACTGGCCCTGGCATGTGATCTCAGAATTGCTGCCGATAATGCAACCTTTGGCCAACCAGAGATTAAAATCGGAGTAATTCCTGGCGGCGGAGGGACCCAGAGACTGCCGCGCATCATCGGAATTACCAAGGCCAAGGAGTTTCTCTATACAGGAGACTTCATCAATGCCGAGGAGGCGTATCGGATTGGCTTATTGAACAAGGTGGTTGCCGCCGCATCGCTCATGGACGAAGCAAGAGCTATGGCCTTGAAAATTGCCCATCAGCCGCAAATTGCCTTGAAAGCGACCAAGCTCGCCATCAATGGCGGGCTCAACATGGATTTGAAATCAGCCATGGCCTATGAGGCGCGTTGCTTCGAAATCCTTTTTTCTACCGAGGATCAGAAAGAAGGGGTAATGGCATACATGGAAAAGAGAAAACCGATTTTTAAAAATCGGTAACAATTGAAATAACTACCAAAATGTGATGGAGCGTCGGCAAACAGACCCCCCTCTGCGTACTACGCCGACGCTTCCATCCGTTTACTACGTTCGCAGGAATAAGGAGAAGGTTATGCGAGAAGCAGTCATAGTCAGTGCCGTTCGAACCCCGCTGGGCAGTTTTAACGGCACACTGGCCAACATAGGCGCCACCAACCTGGGCGCTCTTGTGATTAAAGAGGCCATTCGTCGGGCCGGAATTGCCAAGGAAGAGGTCAACGAAACGATCATGGGACTGGTGTTACCCTGCGGCTACGGTCAAAATCCGGCTAAACAGGCAACAGTCCAGGCAGGGATGCCCTGGGAAGTTGAAAGTGTCACCATCAACAAAGTCTGCGGATCGGGATTGAAAGCGGTGATGCTGGCAGCTCAGGCCATCCAGGTCGGCGATGCCGACGTGGTAGTGGCTGGCGGCATGGAAAACATGAGCATGGCCCCCTACTTCCTCAAAAAAGCGCGCTTCGGTTTCCGCATGGGTGATGGCACCCTGCACGATCACATGCTCCATGACGGCCTGTGGGATATCGTTAACGACTTTCACATGGGGATCTCCAACGAACTCTGCTCCGAGCGCTACCAAGTCAACCGGGAAGACCAGGACCGCTACGCTGCCGAGTCCTACCGACGGGCTCTAGCCGCCCAGACTGCTGGCAGGTTCGAAAAGGAAATCGTATCCGTGGAGATTCCGCAGCGCAAGGGTGATCCCAAAATTTTCGATCAGGACGAATGTTTCAAGGAGACGAGCTATGAAAGCCTCGCCAAGATGAAGCCTGCCTTCAAAGAGGGTGGCGTTACCACCGCAGGCAATGCCTCCATCATCAGCGACGGTGCTGCGGCCGTTGTAGTGATGTCGCGGGAAAAAGCCGAAGCACTTGGTTGCACCGTTCTCGCGACCATCGGAGCCCAGGCATCCTACGGCATCGATATGAAATACGTGCTGGTAGCCCCCATCTGGGCGGTGCCCAAGTGCCTGAAAAAAGAAGGCATCAGTAAGGACGAGATCGACCTGTATGAGATCAACGAGGCCTTCAGCGGCTCTACCGTGGCCGCATTGAAAGAATTGCAGCTCGATCCTGACAAGGTCAACGTCAATGGCGGCAGTGTGGCCCTGGGCCATCCCATCGGTGCCAGCGGTTGCCGCCTGCTGGTGACCCTCTTGCATGAGATGATCCGCCAGGACAAAAAACGAGGACTGGTCAGTCTGTGCCTGGGCGGCGGTGAAGCTGTGGCCATGATTGTCAAACGGTAGCAATAAATTTCAAACATGCAATTTCCGGAAAATACAAAGGAAGGCAGTGGAATCGGACAGAACAGGGTCCCGGTACACTTTCGAGATAGGAGCAGGCTGCACAGTGCTTGCCTCGATCCACCGTTGAGTGCGGCAACGATGCTGAACAATATTAAATAAAACCAAAGAAAGGAGGCCATATACCGGTGGCAGGCTCGGGGGACGAGAAAGCACTGCTGTCCATCATGAGGAGAAAAAAGTAATCAACATCATTCCTATAAGGAGGAACAGAGTATGGCAGTGGGAGCATTAAGACCACGGTGGGGCCAGCCCCTTACCGGCATTATCTCGTTAGCTGTTTTTTCCGTCATAGCCTGGATCACCTGGTATATTTTCAGTGATCCACGTGGTCCGATCGGGTGGTTTCCCTACCCCTTCGTCATGTATCTCGCCATGATAATTCTTGTCGGCCTCTGGCAGCACATGTTTCTTGGGGACTGGCCGTTTCAGAATATGAAACAGCCACTGCGCGGGATCATGATGTCTATTGCCAATATAGTCCTCGTCTGGTTTGTCATCGATGTCATCTTTTACCGTATTCTCGGCATCGGTTTCAATTTCCTCAGCTACTATGGCATGGAAGCGGCCAACCTGGCCAACAAGCTGCCCAAGGTGGCAGCGGCCGGAGCTTCAGGCAAACTCGCCCAGATTGCAGTCGTCTGCTTTGTGCTCATCGGTTTTTACACCTACCCGGTCTTCACCATCTTTTTCGGCAAATGGCCGAACCTGCCCTCAGATGTCAAGCAGCCTGCCAAAGGATTGGCCGAAATCGGCTGGGCCTCCATGATCACCCTCTTCTGCTATGCGGTGCTCATTGCTCCCTTTTTCGGCGTTGTATTTCCGGGAGCGGTGCTCAATCCTTCCTGGTGGACAGCGCTTGCCGGAACCTCGCATGTCCATTGGGTTTTCGGCTGGTGGGAATGGGCGATCGTCATCCTGTTCATGACTCCCAATGTCTGGCGGATGAAGCCCTGGAGCGCCATAACTCTGCCGCAACCATGGAAAGGCTTCGTCTCTGTTATCCTCTCCATGGTCGGTGGTTACGCCCTGGCGATTCTCTGTCGGCAGATAGTGCCCATGTGGCTTCCGGCTGAGACCATGCAACATCTCGAGGCCGCCAAGGGGGCAGCCGAGGTACAGCGTTTTCTCTGGCTGCATTCAGCTGAAATTGCCGGTTTCACCCTCATCCCCTTCCTTATCTGGCATCATTACTTTGATGATATGGCTCCGGGGGGCAATGTCGATAGCTGGGGTAGTTTCTTTTTCCGCACCGTCGGCGTCATGTTTTTTGCCGCGATCATCTACTGGATATACTACTACGGCAATTTCGGTCATTGGGCGCTGGGCAACCATCACATGACAGACTTGGCCGAGCGTTTTTCCCATGGCGAGTCATTGATCTGGAATTTCTGGTGGATCATCCCTCTGCTTTGGAATGAGTGGTTTTTCCATAAATGGCCCTTTTACGTACACGATGAACATTGATGTCGTTTTCGGTGATTACCACCGGGACGTGAGTTGAAACTGCCCCCATTGCTGAGCCGCCCTGCCGGTTCCAGCCAATGGGGGCAAGCTGAACAAACAAGGAGTATTGCTCATGGATTTAGACTTAACCGAAGAACAAAAACTGATCCAGGATACAGCGCGCGACTTTGCCAAAGCTGAACTGGAGCTCGTTGCAGCCAAGCTCGACCAGGATAAGGATCGAGAGACTCTGCTGGGCAACCTGAAAAAACTGGCGGAACTGGGTTTCATGGGCCTGAACGTCAAAGACGAATACGGCGGCTCGGAAACCGGAGTGGTGGCTTTCAGCGTGGCCATGACTGAGATAGCCCGGGCCTGCGCTTCTACGGCGGTGACGGTTTCAGTCAACAACATGGTGTGCGAAGTTATCCAGGCGGTCGGTACTGAAGAGCAGAAAAAGAAATATATCCCCAAAATCTGCAGTGGCGAGTATGCGGCGGGTAGCTTCGCACTCACCGAGAACTGCGCCGGTTCCGACCCTTCAGGCATGTGCACCAGCGCAGTGCTGGATGGTGATTCCTATGTCCTGAACGGTTCCAAAATCTTCATCACCAGCGCTCCCTATGCCGGCGTATTCGTCGTCTGGGCAGTGACGGACAAAGAGGCACCCAAGGGTAGGGGCATCAGCTGTTTTCTGGTCGAGGCCGGAACACCGGGCTTAATCATCAGCAAAGAAGAACACAAGATGGGGCAGCATGCCTCCGCTACCAACGAACTGGTCTTCGATAACTGCCGGGTACCGGCAACGGCCCTGATGGGTAAGCTCAACGATGGCTTCCGTATCGCTGTGGCCGAGTTGGCCGGGGGACGCATCGGTATCGGGTCGCTAGGCCTGGGCATCGGACTCGCCGCCATGGACTATGCCACCCAATATGCCAACGAAAGGGTCCAGTTCAACCAAAAAATCAGTAATTTCCAGGCAATCCAGTGGATGATAGCCGACAGCTATACCGAGCTGGAGGCCGCTCGCCTCCTGCTGATGAATGCCGCCCATCGTAAAGAAAACAGCAAACCCTATGCCAAAGAGGCCTCGATGGCGAAGGTTTTTGCCACTGAAAGCGCCAACCGCGCCTGTTACAACGCCATGCAGATGCTGGGCGGCTACGGCTACACCCAAGACTTTCCCATTGAGCGCTATACACGCGATGCCCGCATCACCACCATCTATGAGGGAACTAGTGAAATCCAGCGTCTGATCATTTCCCGCGAGATACTCCGGGGATTGAAGGCCTGAACTTTAAGGAGGAATATATGAGCAGTGACAAACGTATTACCCTGCAGCAGGCAGCCGAGATCGTCAAGAACGGCTCCAGCCTGACCTTCTCGGGATTCACCATCTGGCGGCGTCCCTTTGCCGTCATCTTTGAACTGATCCGTCAGCAAAAGCGCGGTCTCCACCTGATTGAGGTCAACGGCGGCCCGCAGACCGAATTCCTGGTCGGTGCCGGTTGTGTCGACATCTGGGAATCCTGCTGGGTTGGCCATGAGTTGTACGGCAAATACGGGGCCAACTTGTCTCGTAAAGTCGGCAAAAAAGAGATCCTAGTCGAGGATTACAGCCACGCCGAGATGCTGTTCCGCTTTACAGCCGCTGCCACCGGTGCACCATATGCGGTCACCCAGACCTCACTAGGTACCGATATCCATAATCCTGAATACGACATGCTCGGCCGAGCCGGTAAACGCGACGGTAAACGCATCGCCAAACACAAATACATCTTTACTGAAGATCCCTTCTACGGTGCTGGTGCTCAGATTTTGATCCCGGCTGCCAAGGTCGATGTGGCCATCTTATGCGTCCAACAGGTGGGCGAAGAAGGTACGGTGCGAGTAGGCGGCCAGATATACTCCGATCCTGAAGTCGCCCGGGCCGCCGACATCACCATCGTTATGGCAGAAGAGATTGTCCCTGAGGAATATCTGCGTCGTAACGCCGACCAGAACACCATCACCTCCTTTGAGGTGGATCACATCCTGGAATGCCCCTTCGGTGCTCATCCCACCGGCATGTTTGGCAAGTACGACGTAGACGGCGCATTTCTCAAAGATTTTTATGCGAACACCAGAACTCAGGAAGGATTTGACGCCTTTGCCAAGGAGTGGATCTACGGCCTTGATCACATCGGTTTCCTGGAGAAACTTGGCTGGGAGCGCATGCTGAATCTCCGGGCCAATACTGCCCTCAACTACAGACCCCGCAAATAGAAGGGAGGAGAAAAAATGAGCAATTACGCATTGCCTGAAGAATATAATCTGGCCGATCTGCTCTGTTGCGCCTCCTCACGGGAGGTTCAGGATAACGAGATCGTTTTTGCCGGCACCGGTCTGCCCATGGTAGCCATCATGCTGGCCCAGAAAACCCATGCCCCGAATTTGAAACTGATCTTTGAGGCAGGGACCCTTGACGGCAGGCCACCGGAGCTACCGACCTCGGTTGGTGACGCCCGCTGCGAATCAGGGGCGAGCCGTTCCTCCGGGTTGTTCGACGCCTTCAGCATTGCCCAGCGTGGCTATGTTGACCTGGGCTTTCTGGGTGGCGCCGAGGTTGATCAGTACGGCAATCTCAACACCACCTGCATCGGCGACTATCTCAACCCCGAGCTCCGCCTCACCGGCAGCGGCGGCAACCCCGACATCAACTCGTTCGCCAAGCGTACCGTATTTATCATGGTTCATGAGAAACGGCGATTTGTTGAGCATGTCAGCTACATCACCAGCCCCGGGTGGCGAGTAAAGAAATGGCCGGGTGGCGAATTCGTTCATCGTAAGGAACTCTACGGCGCAGCTTTTCGCGGCGGTCCTTCGGCAGTCATCAGCACCGCCGGAGTCTTCCGTTTTGACGATCAGGATGGTCACATGTACCTCGACACCTGCCATCCGGGCAAAACCCCTGCAGAGATCAAGGATCTATGTCAATTCGACCTCGATATTTCTCGGGTTGCGGGCGAAACAAACCCGCCCACCCGCGAAGAACTGCATATCATCCATAATGTCCTCGATCCTGACCAGATCTTCATCCCTAAGGTGAAGAAGGCCTGATTCGATAACGCTATCTGAAGCAAAACAGGGCGCTGCATATCCATGCAACGCCCTGTTTATTTACACTTTGCTTGAGTCCTTTTTTACAGCGGCCCCTGCTGAGTTATCGCCATCCTTTTCAAATCTGACCGGACAACGGATTCTATAAGGACGAACGTAAGCCTCACCTTCACAAAGATTGGCAGAATTCGGCCACAAAGCTGTTTTGGTGCACTTTCAATGCTCATCCATTGACAAAAGGAACTTCCTTAGCTACCCATAGATATATCATATATTTTCCAGCCATTCTCAACCCGAGTAGTGATCGATCCGGAAAGGAGGAACTATGGATTATCGATTACCTGGACTGCTTCTGACTGGAGCTTCCGGTTTTGTCGGGAGGAATTTCATCAAGGCGGCTGCCGACAATTTTCGACTTTTCTGTGTAGGCAGGCGTTCCATGGAGGAAGCCGGGGTTCAGACGTGCAAGAATCTGCGGTGGACTCAAGTTGATATCGCCGATTGGGACAATCTCAAAGATCTGGCTCAGCAAGTGACAGATCATGGCGGCATTGATTATATCCTTCACCTGGCCGCTTATTACGATTTCACCAACGGTGAACACCCCAATTATACCCGAACAAATATTGAGGGTACAAAAAATATGCTGGAGCTGGCAAAGCTTCTGGACATCAAACGTTTCATCTTTGCCAGCACCCAAGCGGCCTGTTCATTCGATGCAACCATCACCGAAGAAAGCCCCCCTGACAACGACATGCCTTATGCCCGGAGCAAGAAAGCGGGCGAGGAACTGATCCGCGAGTATTCCCAGAGGGTTCCCGGCGTTATAGTCCGGATAGCCGGGGTATTCAGCGACTGGTGCGAGCTTCCACCGCTCTATACCCTGCTGAACAACTGGCTCTCGGGTAAGCTACTGGAATCACGGATCATAGCCGGAAAGGGTCAAACGGCCATCCCTTATATCCATGTCCACGATCTTGTCCATTTTTTCCTCCAGGTACTCGACAAAAGCGACCAACTTGAACAGTGTCTCATCCTGAATGCTGGCCCAGACGGGGCAACCTCCCATAGAGAGCTATTTCGGATCGCCACTCAGCACTACTTCTCTAAACCGCACAAACCCCTCTTTATAAATCGCAGACTGCTTGTCCCTATGATCCTTGCACGCCGGTTGCTCAGCCGGTTACAGGGCAAGGAAGCCTTTGAACAGCTCTGGATGCTCGATTATGTCGACAAACAGCTCGTTGCAGATAATTCCAGAACCCGCGAACTCCTCGCCTGGGAGCCCAATCCCCGTAAAACGATTACCCGGAGGCTGGTCTTTCTCATCGAGAATATGCAGAGAAATCCTGAACTCTGGCAGAATTGGAACGAGGCCATGCTTCGCAAAACAGGCGATCGGCCCTATTTGGTTCTCCATCAGAAGATCGGAGACGTTCTGGAGAAGGATCGCGACCGGGCCATCGAAGAGATTACGGCCCTGTTGCTGGATACGGCACGGCAGACCAATGCTCAAAACGTTGCCCTGATCTTGAACAACATGGACAGGAAAGTGATGCACTCATACCTGCGTTTGCTCTATCAACTCATCGTAACCGTCATTCGCACCAGAAACCGGCCGATGATGCAGCAATATGCTCTGATCATCGCCTCACCGCCCATGGAAGCCGGGTTCAGCAAGGCTGTCGAGAGCCATTGCATCTATCGCCTCGGTGAATACCTGATCGCTCAATTGCGTTTTCTGCGTGAATTGAAACAGCACGGCCCCCAAGCTGAGGAATATATCCCGGTAGTCATTCACATGGCTATTGACCAGATAGAGGATCAAGCAGAACTGTTGAGGATGCAGAATCCCAGGTCACTTGAAGAGCAGGAGCAACGACCGCTACCTGTGGACAACGCCCCTCTTGAGGAGGTCGTCATCCAGCTTGAAGAACTTTGCAACGAGGCGCTTTCCGGTCAATCCTGGACCAGTCCGCTGTATATGACATGGGGTAACGAGAGAGCGACCCCCTTTTCTTGAAAAATCTTCTTTTCTCTTAGGTGTTCCCCTATTCACAGAGGTTGTCCCGGATGGTAAGCAACCAAATCCGGGACAACCTTGTCTCCAAAGAAACGCTAGAAAAGAGGGGGGCTAGGGAAAGCCCTTGCAGCCCCCCTCTTTTCAAACCTACCAGCCCCGCAGCAGATAATCGTGGATGCTGTCCGCAGCCTTCCTTCCTGCCCCCATGGCCAGAATCACCGTCGCGGCCCCCGTGACGATATCACCACCAGCCCAGACACCCCGCATGGTCGTTTTACCGTTTTCAGGATTGGCCTCAATATTGCCCCAACGGTTAAGCCGGATTCCCGGCTCAGAACTGGTAAGCAAGGGATTTGCACCGGAACCCACCGCTATGATGGCAAGATCACAGTCCATGGTGAAATCCGCGTCCTTCAAGGGCACTGGCCTGCGGCGACCGGAAGCATCCGGTTCTCCAAGGGTCATTCGCTCACAGGTCACAGAGGTCAGGCGGCCTTCCTCGTTGCCGTCATAACGCAGTGGATTGGCCAGCAGCAGGAATTCTACGCCCTCCTGCTCCGCATGGTGGGATTCTTCCGCACGGGCAGGCATTTCTTCCCGGGATCTTCGATATACGATTTTTACAGATTCCGCCCCCATGCGCAGGGCTGTCCGAGCAGAGTCCATGGCCACGTTACCGCCACCTATCACTACCACATTCCGCCCCGGCACCATGGGGGTATCGTAGGCAGGATCATAAGCCTTCATGAGATTGGTTCGAGTCAGGTATTCATTGGCGGAATAGACGCCAATAAGGTTTTCTCCCGGTATATTCATGAACCGGGGGAGCCCCGCGCCAACCCCCACAAAAACCGCATCAAAACCTTCGGCAAGCAACTCGCTCACATCAACGGCCCGCCCTACTACGGTGTTGCAGGCGATTTCTACTCCGAGTTTCTCCAGGGTATTCACCTCCGACTCCACAATGGCCTTGGGCAGGCGAAATTCGGGGATACCGTAGATCAGCACGCCGCCCGGTTTGTGAAAGGCTTCAAAAATGGTGACGCTGTGCCCCTTGAGCACCAGATCTCCGGCCACAGTCAGCCCGGAAGGCCCACTGCCCACCACAGCCACGCGTTTTCCTGTGGGTGCTAATTTCTCCGGCAACGAACCATCGCCATGAGACCTTTCCCAATCTGCAAGAAAACGTTCCAGGTTGCCTATGGCTACAGGTTTACCCTTCTTGCCGAGAATACACTGCCCTTCGCACTGGATCTCCTGGGGACATACCCGGCCGCAAACTGCAGGCAGGGCATTATTCTCCCAGATGATGCGGATGCCTTCGGCAAAACGACCATCAGCGATCGCTCGAATAAATCGTGGGATAGGAACAGCCACCGGGCAGCCTTCCACGCATTTAGGAATTTTGCACTGGATGCAACGGGTTGCCTCAGCCCTGGCCAATTCATCCGTGTAGCCGATGGGCACTTCGAGAAAATTATGGCGGCGCACTTCCGCCGGCTGCTCCGGCATAGGATGCCGGTCCAGGGGTGTCTTTTTTGTTTCCTGCATATCGTTTCCTCTGACTCCCTTAAGCCTTTGCCAGGCTATTTGCCTGGGCTTCCATACGGCAGCGATGGTCGTCCATGGCTGTGACTTCTACTTTTTTATATGCGTTCAAGCGCTTGGACAGGCCATCAAAATCCACCAAGTGGCCATCAAACTCAGGGCCATCCACACAGGCAAATTTGGTTTGGTCGCCCACCGTCACCCGGCACCCGCCGCACATACCCGTCCCGTCTACCATAACGGGGTTCAGACTCACCAGGGTATGAATGCCATCAGGTCGGGTCACCTCGCTGACAGCCTTCATCATCGGCACAGGACCAATAGCCACGACAAGATCCGGTTTATCGGTAGCGAGAATCTCTTTCAAGGCATCGGTGACAAAGCCCTTTCTCCCTGTCGATCCATCATCACTCATGGCAATGAAGGTATCGGAGATAGCACTCATTTTATCCTTCAAAATAAGGAAATCGACATTACGTGCCCCAAGAATGGTAGTGACCCGGTTGCCCGCCTTTTTCATGGCGCGGGCAATGGGGTGCAGCACTGCGATGCCAGTACCACCGCCTACGCAGACAACGTGACCCACCTTTTCAATATCGGTAGGACGTCCGAGAGGACCGATGAGGTCCGAATAGGCATCACCAACCTTCAATCCGGCAAAAATGGCGGTGGATTTACCCACCACCATAAAAATCACCGTCACTGTGCCTGCCTCAGGGTCTGTATCCGCCATGGTGAGGGGGATGCGCTCTCCTGTTTCGGTGGCCTTCAACATAATAAACTGACCAGGCTTAGCCTTACGCGCAATTCTCGGGGCCTCAATCTCGTGGAGAATCACTGAAGACGTTACCAGTTCTTCCTGTCGTACGATCTTGAACATGGTTGCTCCTGTATAAATTATTTCTTAAGCTTCCTATCATAAAAAGAGAGCTGCAAAGTACCTTGAATGACGCGTAAAATCAACACGTTGGTCAGCAAAGGTGTCATTGGCCAACTTGCTGATTTTGTGACGTAATGTGCGGTTCGTCGCAAAACCCTTATAACATAGGGCTTCGGAAAGCAAAATTTAGAAGAAAAATTGATGGTAGCACCTAGAGTCAAACCGTTGAGATACTGTGTTCGAGGCAAGTCTACCGACTTTCACCCTACTGAACTCTGACCGCCTCTGGGTGTTTTAATGGATCACAACAGCTCCTCTTCATTTATGTGCTTTTGTTTTCATTTATGTTGATGCGCCGCAAAAAAGGACAAAAAGATTCACCCCATCTTTGTCCTGTTACTTGCAGGTATCAAAACCAAAAACACTTTGCACGTTTTTAGCGGATTAAGATTAATATAAAAATTAATTGAATCAGCTACATAAAATAACATTCACAGTTAACCGGATGTCGCTGTTTATTGTCGGCATGACTTGTGCTAAACAATAGCAGGTTACTTTGACTACCATCATTTCGTCACGTACTGGAATAACGATACGATTACTACGAGTATGATTCGTTTATTCACCACACCCGGAGAAACATACCATGAAAAAAATCAGCCTCCTCTTTTCATTGCTCCTCGTCAGCATGATGCTGGCTGTTGCCACCCTTCAGGCCGCAGAGGAAATCAGACTCTCCGGACCGGCAAGTATGACCGATGCCATGAAGGAGTTGATCAACCAATTTAATGCCTCGGGTCAGCATCCCCGAATCATAGCAAACTATGGTCCATCCGGGGCAATGGCAAAACAAATCAACGAAGGAGCACCTGCGGACATATTCATCTCCGCCAACCAAAAATGGATGACCTTCCTGCGCGATGAACAACGGATTGAACCGACGACCGAAAGGGTCCTTACCTGTAATACCCTGGTCTTTGTCGGTAAAAAAAATCAACTGGTTGCCTCCCTGGCTGATATCGTCAAACTCAAACAGATTGCTATCGGCAGCCCCAAGAGTGTGCCGGCTGGTGAATATGCCGTTCAGGCCATGGAAAAGGCTGGGGTTTACAGACAACTCGAAGAAGGGAAGCAACTGGTTATGGCCAAGGATGTCCGTCAGGCGTTAATCTATGCCGATCGCGGCGAGACCGAAGGTGCTTTTGTCTACAAGACCGATGCCCTGCTGGCTACTGAGGCGGTTATTCTCTTTGCGGTCCCTCAGGATTTGTATGACCGCGTTACCTATCCGATTGCCTTAACTGTCGATGGCGCAAAAAAACCGGAGGCCAGGGCCTTCTACGAGTTTCTCACTGGGCCGGAAGGCATGAAGGTATTCTTAAAATTCGGCTTCACTGCAACGCCATAAAGCGTGCACCACTCAATAACATAACACTAAATAACTATGCCTTTCCTCCAGCCTTCAGATTTCCAAGCCATTCTCCTTTCTTTCAAGGTGGCCTGCACCGCAACCCTGTTGGCAACCCCTCTCGGCATCGGTGTTGCCTATCTGCTGGCCTACACCCGCATTCCCGGCAAAGCACTGCTGGAGGGCATCGTCAATCTGCCCCTGGTCCTGCCACCGGTGGTGGTCGGCTATCTGCTGCTTGTCCTTTTTGGGCGCCACGGCTGGATCGGAGTCTTTCTGGCCCGCTTTGATATACAAATAATATTCACCCTGACCGGGGCGATTATTGCCTCTGCCGTGGTAGGTTTCCCCCTGTTGGTCCGCTCTGTTCGCCTAGGCATGGAAGCGGTTGATCCTTCCTATCGCACGGCCGCACGAACTCTTGGAGCCGGACCCTGGGATGCGTTTTTCACCATTACCCTGCCCCTTTCCGGCCGCGCTGTTTTTGCCGGCATGACCCTGATGTTTGCCCGCAGCCTGGGAGAATTCGGCGCCACTATTATCCTGGCGGGTAATATTCCCGGCGTGACCCAAACTATCCCCTTGGCGATTTATGAATATACCAGTTCGCCGGGAGGGGACCAGATGGCGCTGTCGCTTTGCCTGGTCTCCATCCTGCTCTCCTTTATCGTGCTGCTGGTCAGCGGGGCCGCCACCAAAAGCCTTAACAAGAGATGATCATGCAGCTCGAAGTCGCGGTTCACAAAAAACTTGGCGAATTCCAATTTGACGCTGAATTCAGCCTGAATAGCCAAAGGACGGGTATCTTTGGTGCTTCCGGAAGCGGCAAGTCGACGCTGATGCATCTGCTCGCTGGCCTGCAAAAACCAGACAGCGGCCGGATCAGATTGGGAAATGTCACCCTGTTTGACAGCACGGCCAAAATCAATCTGCCGTCTGAAAAACGGAGGATCGGCGTTGTTTTCCAACATTCTCATCTCTTCCCTAACATGAACGTGCACCGCAATCTCCTCTACGGTTGGCGGCGGACCCCCGAGCAGGATCGTCATCTTCAGCCGGAGGCGATTATCGAGGTGCTTAATCTCAGCCATCTCCTTGATCGCGGCGTCAACCTGCTATCCGGCGGCGAACGTCAACGGGTTGCCCTGGCACGGACGGTGCTCACCTGCCCTCGCCTGATTCTCATGGATGAGCCGCTGACCGGCCTGGACGAGGAGTTGAAGTTCCAGATTATGCCGTATCTGAACACGGTGTTCGCAAATTTTTCGATCCCCCTGCTCTTTATAAGCCACTCCCTTCTGGAGATGAGGCTAATGACCGAACAGGTTCTGGTTGTAGAAAACGGTCAGGTGATGCGACAAGTGGCAACTGAAGAACTGGCCCAGTCTATGTGGGCCGCTCCGGGGCAGAGCTATGCCAATCTGTTGCGACTGGGACGGCCGCAAGCCCAGGGCGACCTCTGGGCCTATCAATGGGGGGACGCCCGTCTTGTCCTTACCGATCAAGGTGAAAACGAAGAAAATATCTTTGAATTGGATGCTCGTGAAATAGTTCTCTTTAAACGCCATCCCGAGGCAACCAGCGCCAGAAATCTACTGTCGTGCGAGGTACGTAAAATCTTCGCGGTGGGCAATAGAGTCCGGGTCGAATTGCAATGCGGCTCGCAACCTTTGATTGCTCAGATTGTGCCGGAATCGATGCGCGAACTGGAATTGGCAGAGGGAAAAGAGGTGGTGGCGATGATCAAGGCATCCGCCTTTCGACGGTTAATGTGATAGAAACAAAGAACCTGCAAAAGCAGACAAAATGGCTAGCGGTGATTAATCGGCATGGAGGACAACAGCAAAACAGTTGAACAGCGCCCAAACAGAATCCCCTACCTTGAGATCGAGCGCTTTGCTG
>CAITZN010000615.1 GCA_903896915.1 uncultured bacterium | reverse complement strand
TTCGCCCAGCGTTTCCTGCAACTCACCCAACTGATACCAGCTGGTGGCCAACTCCGGGTGATCCTGGCCCAGTATTTTGGCCAGCGCCGTCATCGATTCTTTATACAAAGGACCTGCCTTCTGATGCTGACCGCTCAGCACATAGGTGTATGCCAGCTCCCCCTGCGCCAGGGCTTGGTCGACCGGTTCCATATCCTTGTTTTCCCTGGACCGATTGACCAAGGACTCGAGCCACACCAACGCCTCCTTGTAGCGATAGATGCTGCGTGCCGTTTTTCCTGCCGCTTGGAGGAATTGCGGATTTTCCGGCTCCAATTCCACAGCACGCCGATACCGGTTCAACGCATTCTGCAGGTCGACCCGACATTCGGCCAGTTGACCACTGCAAAACGCCGCCTGTGCGGCAAAAGGGTTTTGTTGTTCGCTGAGGCGTGTAAAAAATGTTTCGGCTGGCTGCGGCTCCCCCTTCCGTAGGGCCTCGATAGCGGCCGCGCGTTCAACCCCGTCGCCATCACCCTGCAACCGTTCCAGGACCTCCAAAATCTGCTGGTAACAAACCATCTCAGCAGCGTAACTGTCAGCCAGCAGGGCCAGTTTATCATTCATTAGGACCAGTTCGCGCTGCAACTGGTCCCGCTGCTTATCATCCCGTCGCTGCATGGCCTGCGCAAGCAAGCTTCGCTGCTTTTCCTCCAGGAGATTCAGCCATGCCGAGTAGGCTTCTATTGGCAGAGTGACCTGGAGAAGCGCGCCAACTTCAGGAACTGATTCGACTGTCTCTTCGAGAACAACCTCCTCCACCAAAGGCACCGCCGGGGGCACCTCTACCGGTTCGGAACAAGGCACTTGAGCCTCTGGCGCTCCAATACCAACAGGCGTTACCGCCGCCTCTATGAACGGATCAGGTTCTTCCTCAGTGACCTCCTCATGTTGAGCTACAATCAGTTGTTCAAAAACATCATCCTGTTCAAGGGGGCGGATTTCCGAACCCTCAGGCACAACAGTTGCTTCCTCAGCCCCTGGACTCGGTTCTTTTCCAGAAGTTACCTCTATAACCGGCTCCGCCCACACTGGCTCGTCTATGCTGGCAACAGAGGGGATATCAGCTGTTCTTAAACCAACAGGTTCAACGACGGGCTCGACAGTCTCCTCGAGCCGCTCACCATAAACCTCCTCGGCAGGTTGAGCCACTGCCACAGTCGCATCTCGCTCTACCGGAGATGTTTCTGCCGGAGCGGGCACCGCTTCTCTCTCCTGAACTGCAGTTTCGACCTGATCAAAGGCTTCAACCTGCGCCGCCTGCTTCGATGCGGTTCGTTTTTTCAGCAGAAGGACAGCCACAAGCAAGCCAACTGCAACGATTGCCGCAAGTATCAATACGCCGTTCATTTCTCCTCCATCGTTGTCAGCTTGAGTAGGCTTTGGTCACCAAATTACAACAGCACTGCTGGACGCATATCTTCGTACTTTTCCAGGGCCTCGCCTTCAGCCATGCGCAAGCCAGTCAACCAGGGGATTTGCAGGATCAAAGACACGTTGAAGGTTTCCTTGAACAGATCCTCCAAAAGAGCCATCGCTTTTTTACTGGTCGAAAAAAACAGCAAAGTGTTCTCTGCAAGATTCCAGCAGAGATCATAGGTCGAAGGAACCGGTGGCGACTTCCGGACCAGTTCCGTGCGGATTCGTTCTTTAATCTCGAGACGGGCAGCCCGGCCTAGGCGGGGAATCTGTTGTTCCATTTTAATCCGCGCCTCTTCTTTCATGACATACTTCTTGAGCACCGAAGGGGTCACTTTTCGCTCGTCGATTCGCATGGTAAGTGCCACATAATCTCCCGCTGCATACGAACTGTACGCAAAACCGGCATCAAACATATCGGCGACCGAAACCCAACCGATTGAGTACTCATCCATAGTGTCATCGATATCCTTGAAACTTTGTGCGGCTACCCTCTCGGCAACAAAATCCCAGAATGATCCAGGGATTTCCCCTACAACCGAAAACCGTGTCAAGGATGCTGAACCAGTTAATAATCCCATAAATTACCTGCAGTAGCATGATTTCAACCAGACGAATACCCATCCGCCTAAAGAACAAACATATGGTGATTGTAGTAGCAAACCTGCACGCAGACCACAAGGAAATTAGCGCCATGGAGCAGGTGAAGAAAAAGTGTTTATTAGAAAATAATACCCTTGGTCCGATGTTTTTCGTTGACACCCATCTAAGAAATTAGTAGTGAGAGTCTCTCGAAGTCAAAGGGTCGTTAACTCAGCCGGTAGAGTATCTGCCTTTTAAGCAGAGAGTCGCGCGTTCGAATCGCGCACGACCCACCAAGTCAGCATTTTGGACTTGTCCCCATCGTCTAGTCTGGTCCAGGACACCGGCCTTTCACGCCGGCAACACCGGTTCAAATCCGGTTGGGGACGCCATATATAAAACAGCGAGTTGGCCCTTGAGCCAACTCGCTGTTTTTGTTTATTCTTTTCGGGTTGCCATGAAAAGAAGGCGCTGATCTTCTCGATCAAGTATTACAAAAAACTACCGTTTCCCCCCTCCACCTGCCAACGGACGCTTAAATTTACTGGGGCAACAAAAGGCTGGCCAACCTATCGAGATCATCACTGGAATAATATTCAATCTCCAGCTTACCGCGTTTCCCCTGCTGGACGAGCCGAACCCTGGTGTGCAATTGGTTGGTCAATTGGTTGACAAGGGAGGCGCAGTAGGACTTGGGCAAGACATCCACCGGCGCGGCTTGGGAAGCTTCATTTTGCTGCGATGGCTGTGCCTGTGGTTTTTTATTGCAGAGACGCTCAGCTGCCCGCACTGATAACTCCTCGGCTATTATCTTATTACGGACTGCTTGCAGATGCTCGGGCTGATCCTTTATCCGCAACAAAACCCGGGCGTGGCCCTGGCTGATGACCCCTTGTGCAACATCATCTTGTAAGGATTGCGGCAGATTGAGCAACCGGAGGACGTTAGTGATAGTTGAACGCTGCCGCCCGACCTTCTTTGCCACCTCATCCTGAGTGAGAAGAAATTCATCCATCAGACGCGAATAGGCGGTGGCCTCCTCAATAGGGTTCAAATCGTGACGTTGGATGTTTTCTATCAGGGCAAGTTCGAGACTTTCGTTATCACCGCTTTTCTCCATCACGACCACCGGCACTTCCTCGCAACCAGCCATTTTGGCGGCACGGAGACGTCGCTCACCGGCGATCAACACATAACGATTACCCTTTCCTCTGGTGACCAGCAACGGCTGGATCACCCCCTTTTCCCGGATGGATTCGGCCAGCTGCTGCAGTTTATCTGCATCGAAATAGCTACGCGGCTGATTGGGATTTGGCGATATCTTGTCGACATCACACATGAAAAACCTGTCATCGACCTCCTGGTTATCTTCTGGAAGCAAAGCGCCCACCCCCCGACCGAGTACATTTTTCACAATCATCAAGTCCTCGCTTTCATTCGTTGAAGGAATTCGGTGCCTAATAATTTGTAGGCCTTCGCACCACTGCAGTTAGCATCGTACTGAAGTATGGTCTGGCCATGACTGGGACTTTCGCTGAGACGAACGTTCCTTGGGATCACTGTCCGGTAGACCTGTTCACCGAAATGATTCTGGATCTCGCTGGCCACTGAATGGGTCAGGCGATTTCTCCCATCGTACATGGTCAAGAGCAACCCCTCGATAAACAACCCTTGGTTGAAGCTCTTTTTCACCTTGCGAATGGTCTGAACCAATTGCGCCAACCCTTCCAGGGCAAAATATTCACACTGCATCGGAATCAGGACCGAGTCAGCGGCGGTCAGACTATTGATGGTAAGAAGCCCCAGAGAAGGAGGGCAGTCAATCAGGACATACTGGAAATGTTCTCGGACAGAACGCAGGATCGTCTTCAACCGCTTCTCCCGATTATCCTGGGAAATGAGTTCGACCTCGACCCCAACCAGATTAATCGATGCCGGCAAGATCGAAAGATTCTTCTGGGTGGTGGGCAGGATACAGTCCCCAGCATCCTTAGTCCCGGTGTAACAGCTGTAAATATTTTTATCCTCATTCGTTTTAAACACGCCCACACCGCTCGAGGCGTTTCCCTGTGGATCAGAGTCGACCAACAGGACCTTCTTGCCCGTACTGGCAAGCACAGCGGCGAGGTTAAGCGCGGTGGTCGTTTTGCCAACCCCGCCTTTCTGGTTCGCCAGAGCTATAATTTTTGTATCCAATCCAATTTCCCCCTACTGTCTCTTTGTTGGTGAAACATTAGCTGAGTATACTATACTCTCGCCCTTCAGAGAACTGTTCTCTTGCTTTTCAAATCACTTCGCCCATGTTTCACGTGAAACATTACTGGCTCGGAAACCATACATGACAGATTATAGCGATGTACTCATTATTGGGAGTGGTGTCTCAGGGCTATCTTTTGCACTCAAAGTCGCTCAGTTTTCAAAGGTCACCCTGATTACCAAAAAGAAAAAAGCTGACACAGCAACCAACTTAGCCCAGGGAGGCGTGGCGGCTGTGCTCTCCGTTGAGGACACCATCGAGGCGCACATTTCCGACACC
>CAITZN010000614.1 GCA_903896915.1 uncultured bacterium | reverse complement strand
TGTCATCCAAAGCTCAGTTGGGGGAGAAAGGTGTTTAGGCTTTTAGGCTGTAGACTTTTAGGTGAAGACAGATCTCAATCAGAGACCATGAGAGCACTGCAGTACGCTACGCTCTAATCTTTTATCTCCTAAAAGCCTACAGTCTAAACACCTATAGTCTACGAACTACACGAAAGCATGGAACAACCAGGACGATTGCGGGCCCATTCCGGTCGTTTTTCGGCAAATCGTTCTTTCCCGGGCTGTTCGTCATAGGGATGACGCAGCACCTCCAGTAATTCCTCGACCAAAGAAAAATCACCCTGTTCGACCTTATCAATGGCAAGTTGCGCAAGATAATTGCGCAGCACGTATTTTGGATTGATGGCATGCATCCGCTTCAGTCGCACCTCATCGGACTGGTTATCCTTGCGCAGCCGCTCTCGGTAACGATCCAGCCATGCGGCGAGACGGTTTGTATACGCATGCGTCAACTGTTCGGGACGGTAAAAGACCGAGGTCAATGGGGCGATTTGTTCTTCTTTAGTCATGGCAGCTGCTAAAGGGTTCATTGGCAGCAAGGCCAGCTGGCGGAAAAAAAGAGTCATGTCGGTTTCCACCTCGGGCAGGATGCGCAGCAATTCCTGAATCAACTCACGATCAAGGGATGGCTCATAAGCAACCAGTCCTAATTTTGCAGCCATCATGGCCTGCCAGCCCTGATCAAAATGGGCGGTATAGTCGCTCAGGGCCTGCTCCAGAGGTTCTGTCTCACCAATCAGCGGGTAGATAGCGTTGGCCAGCTGCGCCAGGTTCCAGTGGGCGACCTGCGCCTGGCGGCCATAGCAGTAGCGGTGGCCGGTACTGTCGGTAGTGTTCGGGGTCCAGTTGGGGTCGTAATCCTCAAGCCAGCCGTAGGGGCCGTAATCAATGGTGAGCCCGTGGATCGACATGTTGTCAGTGTTCATGACCCCGTGGACAAAGCCAACCCGCAGCCAGTGCACCATCAGTTCAGCAGTGGTCCGGCAGATTGCATTGAACCATTGGAGGTACACATCGGGCGAAGGTTCGCCCAGATGGGGGTGGTAGGTGCTGATGGTAAAGTCAGCCAGTTGCTGCAAGACGGTCAATTCGTTACGGGCGGTGAAAATCTCGAAATTGCCAAAACGGATGAAAGAGGGCGCCAGCCGACAGACAATGGCTCCAGGTTCTTCACGGGGATTGCCATCGTAAAACATATCACGCTCGACGGTTTCTCCGGTGAGGATGAGGCTGAGTGCCCTGGTGGTCGGCACGCCCAGGTGGAACATGGCCTCGCTGCACAGGAATTCGCGCAGCGAAGAGCGGAGTACGGCCAGGCCATCTGCGGTCCGGGAATAGGGGGTAGGGCCCGCACCCTTGAGCTGCAGGGTCCAGCGTTCGTTACGGCTGTTGATGATCTCGCCTAAATTGATGGCTCGGCCGTCGCCCAGTTGCCCAGCCCAGTTGCCGAACTGATGACCGCCGTAGCAGGCGGCGTAGCAATCCATCTCCGGAAGCTGCAGTTTGCCGGAAAACACCTGGGTGAAGAGTTTGGAGCGGCAGTCGGCTTCAGAGAGATCGAGCAGAGTTGCCGCCTCCGGTGAATAAGCGACCAATCTGGGTGCGGCGACAGGAGTCGGTTTGACGCGGGAGTAACAGGACCCGTAAACCTGACGCCTCCGATTCTCAGTGAGGGGATCGGCAGGAAGGATCCGGGTAAAGCGATTGTCAAAGCGGAGCGCGGCCATTTGTTTGGTTGTTTTCGGTGGACGGCTCATAACTGGAGTGCCTCTTGTGGTGGAAGGTTGTTCCTGAGCTCAACATATCCGGGTCATTATATCCGGGTCATTTATGGACCCACTTCTTTGTAGAGTGGTTGCGAGGCCCGGACAGGTCGAGTATTCCTTGTTAACTATGAAATCAATCAAACCCTATCTTGCCGGCCTGGCCGTAGTTTGCATCTGGTCCGGCTGGATTACCATCTCCCGTTATGGTGTGCATTCGCAATTGCAGCCGGCCGACATTACCCTGTTGCGCTACTGGACCGCCTTGCTGGTGGTCTCGCCTTTGGTTCTTCGCTATAACTGGGGCCAGTTTCGGCTGCATCAGTACCTGGTAATAGGGCTGGGAGTAGGTTTTCCTTACACAATGCTCTCGTTTTACGGGCTCAAGGTCCTGCGTGCCGCCCATGCCGGGGTTCTGGTCAACGGCATGCTGCCGGTGCTGGGCGCCATTGTTGCCTGGCTGCTCTTCCGCCAGCGGATCACCCTGCATCGCTATGCGGCCATCGCCCTTATCTTTATCGCCAATTGCATCATGACGGGCGGCTCGATTTTTTCCATCGGTCAGTCTGCCGGAATCATTCTGCTGCTGACAGCTGCGGCCTGCTACACCCTGCACATGACTGGTATACGGCTGTGGCGCATGGGCTGGCAGGATGTGGTCGTCATTGTGCCACTGGTCAACGTGGTGCTGTTCACGCCGCTCTGGTTCCTGCTGCCAACCAATATGTCAGGGGCCTTTCTTCAAGATATTGCCGTTCAATCCA
>CAITZN010000613.1 GCA_903896915.1 uncultured bacterium | reverse complement strand
CTGACGCCGCAGACAGTGTTGAGTCTGGTGGATGCCGATGTGCAATTTGCCATCAAGCGTGTGGCAGACTACCGGGCCCTCGCGATGGTCAGTTTTGCCAAGTTGGTGTTGCCAACTGACGCGGAGGTGCATGCGGTGCTCAGTGCCGCTGCACTTGGCCCCAGGGCAGCGGCGGAGTTGATCCAAGCCATTCCAGCCGGGCGGCAGGCCTTCGTCTTTCGGGCGCTCGTGTGGCTGGTGAAAATGGGTGTACTGAAGACGTTGAGTGTGTAGAAGGTCTTCGGTCGTTGCAGCGCAGCGATCAATTTTAGATTTTTCTTGTGGAACTTACATTACCGCATCACTACTAACTTCTCCCATATTTCTGTCATTGCATTTTCAAAATGCCGGGAAAACCGTTTTGAATCAAACAGAGGCGATGAAAGAACTTGTGCCCTTAACCCTGACCGCATCACCGCAAGGGAATTCAGATCGGAAGCAAAAAATTTGGCTTTCAGCACATAGTCATTCTCATCTTGTGCAATCCATTCTGACTGTCCGGTGTTATTTGCAATTGTCTCTCCGTTATGCGATATGAAGCGGTCACCTTTCTTGGTAATAACGGGCACTCCCATCCAGAGCCCTTCAACACTTGTAGTCCCACCTGGGAAAGGAAAGGGGTCCAGCGCTATATCAACCCGGTTATAGGACTTGAAATAATCCTCGCGAGACGACGCTCTCTCAATGAGCAAACGGTCTCGCGCAATGCTCAACGCTTCAAACCTTTCAAGGGTCCTTTCGATGGTTTGCGGATCAGCAAATTGTCTTGCCTTAAGAAACAATCTGGACCCTTTGACGGAATCGAGGATCTTTGACCACGAAGCCACTACGGCATCGTTCATTTTCGAAAGGTTATTAAAACACCCAAAGGTCACATATCCGTTTGACAGAGCAGGCAGATCTCCAACCTCAAGATCCAAGTTCGGCGGCGTAAAGCAAAGATAGGTTTCAGGCAAGCGCCATATGCGTTCAGAAAAGTGGTGCTGTTCTTCCTCGGGTGTGACATAGGGATCGCCGAGCAAATAGTCTATCTCTGGAACGCCAGTTGTCGAAAAGTAGCCAAGCCATGCCACCTGTACCGGAGCGGGTTTATAGGCAAAGACTGGCAATCGACTATGGGCAGTGTGCCCTGCCAGATCGATCAATATGTGGATGCCGTCATCGTGAATCATCTTGGCAGCGGCTTCATCGGTCTTTCCGAGCAATGACTGCCAAAGTTTGAAATGCGGTTGGATTCTCTTTGTCAATTCATCTTCTATTGGGGCATTGGTGTAGGCAATCAGCTCAAACCGGGATCGATCAATGTTAGACAGCAAGCCTTCTAAAAAGTAACCGACGGGGTGGTTCTTTAGGTCCCCTGAAACAAACCCGATTCTGAGCTTGTCAGGCGCTTGTGGACAACGCCAGGAAGTGTACTTATCAGTTGCCTTTCGAGACACATTCGAACCATACTGCAGTGCCTCCTCCAAACCGGTGGTAGCAGAAAACTTCTCAATGTAGTTCATACAAAAAAGCAAGTTGCTATGGGCTTCGGCATAGCCTGGTTTCAGCGCTACGGCTTGTCGGTAGCTGGCGGCCGCTTCCGAGAGACGTCCCAGGTCTTGAAGGGTGTTGCCCACGTTGCTGTGTGCTTCAGCGTAGTCTGGTTTCAGGGCGATGGCTTTGTCGTAACTCGACAGTGCTTCGCCCAGACGCCTGAGATCCTTGAGGACATTGCCCAGGTTGTAGTAGGCTTCGGCAAAGTCCGGTTTCAACGCTATGGCTTGTCGGTAACTGGTGTCCGCTTCCGAGAGATGCCCCAGGTCCTTGAGGGTGTTGCCCCGGTTGCTGTGCGCATCAGCATAATCTGGTTTCAGGAGAATTGCCTTGTTGTAGCTCGCCAGGGCTTCATCTGGACGCTGGAGCTCTTTGAGGGTGTTGCCCCGGTTGTTATATGCATCGGCATGATCCGGGTTCAGGGAAATTGCCTTCTCATAACTCGCCAGGGCTTCGTCCAGACGCTTGAGATCCTTGAGGACATTGCCTCGGTTGTAGTGCGCCTCGGCAAAGTCGGGTTTCAGGGCGATGGCTTTGTCGTAACTCACCAGCGCTTCATCCAAGCGCTTGAGATTCTTGAAGGCAATCGCGATGTTGTTTTGGGCAGAGAAATTTCTTGGATCGAGGATAAGTGATCGCTGTAATTCCTCAATCGCCTGCCTGTGCTGTCCGATCTGTAACTTGGCACACCCGAGCATGTATAGCAACTGAGGATTGTTCCTCTGTTGCGGCAGCAACTGCACATAGAGATCGATCGCTTCTCTTATCCGCCCGGATTGGTGAAGTTGGGTCGCCTGATTGAAAAGATGCTGAATATTGGCCATTACCAGGCAATCCCCCCGAAAAACCAAAGGATGCAGCGCATGACCACGTCTTCGGGCAACTAATTTGGATTAGGCAATCTGCAACGCCCTCAATATCGGCAACTGCTTCTCAGCAAACGCTGCTGCTTGCAGGGTCAGTTCGGCTATATTCTCCTCAGCAGTACCCAAAGTCTTACCTTCTTTCACAATCTGCTGCCCTTGAGCGGCAAGAGTCTGCCAAACCACCTGCGCCCAATCGGCATGCTGTTTCTTGCCTTGTTTTATCGCCAGGCAGAAGAGCTGCTGAAATCTTCCGACCCCCACGCCGCCACCGGTCACCGG
>CAITZN010000612.1 GCA_903896915.1 uncultured bacterium | reverse complement strand
GGCAAGCGGCGAGATCTTTTTGTTGAACTGAAAAAAGTTGCAGGCAAAAGCGCCAGGGAAACGCAACTTGTTGATGAGATACTTGCTTTGGGCGTTAAGGTTTCCAACCTCTTTCAGGGGTATCGGTTATGTTCCAAAGGCATTCTTTCCGTAGCCGATGCCGTCAAGGAGTTGGGGCAGAAATTCAATAAGGTGCGCGTGGTCGCCAGGCAGCAGGAACTGTTGCTCGCAGCTCGGCGCCATCAGCTTGAAGTCGAGGATGGTGATGTCAACCCGGCTGAAATTGAACAGCGCGTGACCCTTGAGCTGGCTGAGACCATAGGCATTTCTTGGCCCGCTTTTATAGAGGTGCAGCAAAATATTGAAACAGGGCGGGAAATGGCAAAACAGGCCAAGGAAACATTGGTGCGTGCTAATCTCCGTCTGGTCATCTCGGTTTCAAAGAAGTTCATGAACAGAGGCATGCAGCTTCCTGATCTCATCCAGGAGGGAAATATCGGTTTGATGAAGGCCGTGGAGAAATATGACTACAAACGCGGTTATAAATTCTCTACCTATGCTACCTGGTGGATTCGGCAAGCTGTGACCCGCGGTATCGCGGATCAAGGGCGAACTATCCGTTTGCCGGTGCACATGATTGAAACCATCAATCGTATGCTTCGTTTTTCCAAAGATTTTCAGCGTATTGAAAGTCGCGAGCCGACTCCCGATGAGATGGCCGCACAGTTGGGTACAGAGGTCGAGAAGGTGCATGTGGCCTTGAAGACCGCGAAGGATGCTATTTCGCTTGATGCGCCGGTCAACGATGAAGAAGATACCATGCTCAGCGATTTCATTGAGGATCATGCCCATCCAGATCCGCAGGAGCAGTCGATCACCGAAAGCCTGAAGCGATGCTTGTGTAAGGTGATGGGTTCCTTGACGCCACGGGAAGAAAAAGTTTTGCGTATGCGATACGGGATCGAAATTGGCTGCGATCATACTCTGGAAGAGGTCGGGCAGTGCTTTGCTGTCACCAGGGAACGTATCCGGCAGATTGAAGCCCAGGCGCTGAAGAAGCTACGTCATCCCGCCAGAAGTCAAGACTTGCAGGCCTTCATGATCGATTAAGGATACCTTGTCTCTCTGTCTGGATGCCGAAGACTGGCTGACTCTGTCTTCCCTACCCGGCCTCGGCTGCAACCTGATCAATCGACTGGTGCAAGAGGCGGGGACACCAGGGGCAGTGTTGCGAGCGGGGGCTCGTATTAAGAATATCCCAGGTGTCGGCCCGCGCCTCTTAGAGCTGCTCACCGATGCAAAGCAGCTTGCAGCAGCCCGTCAACGGGCGCAACGCGAGCTGGACCAGCTCGCAGCACTCAATGTTTCGCTGCTATCTTTGAGCAGTCCCGAGTACCCTGATTCTCTTCGTTCCATCCCCGATAGCCCGGTGCTACTCTATTTTAGCGGCAATCTTGATTGGTTGACGCATCCCGCAGTGGCGATAATCGGTGCACGAACCGCTACCGAATATGGTCGCCGCATTAGTTCCATGCTAGCTACCGAACTTTCCGCCATGGGCATAACCATCGTCTCCGGAGCTGCCTATGGCATTGATGCCGCCGCCCATCGCGGTGCTCTCCAGGCTGGTGGTGGAACTGCCGCTGTGCTTGGTTGCGGTGTTGATGTTATTTATCCTCGTTCTCATGCAGGGTTATTCCGAGAGATTGTCGATAACGGCGTCCTTTTGTCCGAGTATCCCCTAGGTACGTCCCCTGAAGGGTTTCGCTTTCCGGCTAGAAACCGCATTATCAGCGGACTTGTCAAGGGGGTTGTGGTGGTTGAGGCCACCGAGAAGTCAGGATCGCTGATAACCGCCCGACTTGCCTTGGATCAGGGGCGTGAAGTGTTCGCTGTTCCGGGCCGCATCGATTCGCCGAAAAGTGCTGGCACACATAAGCTTAT
Organism: uncultured bacterium; assembly: GCA_903896915.1. Lineage (GTDB taxonomy): Bacteria > Desulfobacterota > Desulfobulbia > Desulfobulbales > Desulfobulbaceae > Desulfobulbus. Next base: position 269 of record CAITZN010000612.1, on the reverse strand, counting down.
CCAACAGGGAGCCCATCTCGTTCACACGGTTGCAGATATTATTGAAGGACTTTCCTGGAGCAGTGGTAGCCCTATTCTGCCGCAGAAAACAGAAAAGACGAATGGCGGCCAGTCTGTTACCCCGCAAGAGCGTCAACTCCTGGAATGCCTTGACGTGTATCCTCGCGATATCGATACCATCGGCCGAATGACGGAATTCGCCATTGTCGAAATCCACACCTTACTTCTACAGTTGGAACTCAAAGGGCTGGTTCGTCAGTTGCCGGGGC
>CAITZN010000611.1 GCA_903896915.1 uncultured bacterium | reverse complement strand
GTAGCAGTTGCTCTTCCTTGGTAATGGCCAGCCAGAATTTAACGACCAGAAGATTGTGCCGGACCATTTGCGCCTCGAAATCGTTGATTTCGCTATACGCCCTCATCCAGTCAGCCTCTGGACAGAATCCTTCAACACGCTCCACCAGCACCCGACCGTACCAGGAACGGTCAAAAATAGTGACACGCCCTTTCCGCGGGAGATGTCGCCAGAATCGCCACAAATAGGGCTGGGCCCGCTCTTCCTCCGTGGGGGCGGCAATGGGGATGACCTGGTAATAGCGGGCATCCAATGCCCCGGTAATGCGGCGAATGCTGCCACCCTTGCCAGCAGCGTCGTTGCCCTCGAATACCGCAATCACCGACATGTATTTGAACTTGGGATCACGCGTCAGCTCGTTTAACTTGCCCTGATATTTTTCCAGTTTGAGTTTAAACTTGTCTTTGCTAAGCCCCTGCTCCATGTTCAACGTTTTCAGCAGGTGCAGGTTGTCGATAGAGGGCAGCAAAGGTGGTGCCAGGACCTTGGGCATCGGCGCTTTTTCCTGTTCCAGCCGATTCTGAATTGCCTTAAGAATAACCTTACCTACTGTGAGGTTCCGGTAATGCGTATCCTCGCCTTCCACTATCAACCAGGGAGCCTCGGCCGTGCTGGTGTGCCGGATGACGTTTTCATGAACTTCCTGGAATTTATCATAGGCCTTGAAGTGCTTCCAGTCACGATCGGTGACTTTCCAACGGGTCAAGGGATCCTTTTCCAATGTTTTAAGGCGTTTTTCCTGTTTATCCTTTGAGAGATGCAGCCAAAATTTGATCAGCAGGGCACCTTCGTCCACCAGCATCTTTTCCAATCGTTTGGCACGCTCCATGCTCTGTTCGAGATCAGCTTCCTTGGTGATAGCATTGACCCGGTTCAAGATCGGCCAGGTGTACCAGGATCCGAGAAAGACACCGATCTTCCCCTTTGGCGGCAGGGCTCGCCAGAAGCGCCACATCATTGGGCGATCGAGCTCCTCGTCGGAGGGTTCGCCCATGCCATGGGTTTGGATGTGGCGTGGGTCCATCCATTCGTTGAGTAGATTGACGGTTGCGCCACGTCCTGCACCATCCAATCCACCGATCAGGATAATTACCGGAAACCTGGCTGATTTCGCCAGGTCCATCTGTACATCAAGCAAGGCCTCCCGCAAGGAGGGAACATCCTGCTCATAAACAGATTTTTTGATTTTGTGTCCCAATTCCGCAGATTCAAACATATATTTCACCCTCTCTTGATTGAACATTAAATGCGTCGAACACGAACCCAAAACATTGACATTGCCGCATCTCCTCCCCATTACCCGACACAAAAAGCCGCCCGAGAAGGACCGCTACAAAAAAAGGGTGGGAGGCTTGCAAAGCATTTCTTAAAACCTTACTAACTCACTGTCTTCACTACCGGCAATTCGTGCCAATTAGTCGTGTATGCCGGAGACTTCAGCGCTTGTTGCATTGACCACGGCCGGTCCTCAGCAGTCGTCATGCCATACTGAATGGTCCGGCGACCCCATTTACCGTTGATCTTGTCCAACGCCGCCATAAGTAATTTGTCCTCTTTCACAGGTGTCAAAGAAGAAAATAAATCCTGCGGTTTGTATCCCTGTTTCACTATCCCCGTAAGCATGACACCGGCCTTTCGATATCGGTAACCAGGACGATAGATCGACTGGAAACACCTCAATGCCGCAGCGATAAGATCCGGCGTTGAGGAAGTCGGTCTTGGCAGAGTAATTGTCTGATTGTTGGCAAAACTCGACTGCTCATCAAACGGCCCCGTTGTGAGATACAAGTTCAGATTATCAGCCTCGGCCTCTTGTTTCCTGAGCTTTTCAGCGGCTATCGACACATAGCTGATGACCGCCTCTCGAAGATTCTCGATATCGGTAATCGGATGTCCAAACGTCCGAGAAGTAACAATCGACTTCGGGCAGGGGGGAGCCTTCTCAAGCGAGATACACGGAATCTCGTTCAACTCCAGCAACGTTCTGGCGCCAACAACGGTCAATTGCTTGCGAATCAACGCTGCATCTGCTTGTTTCAGATCAAGTGCGGTGCGAATACCGTACCTGTTCAACTTTTCGGCACTCCGTCGTCCTATCCCCCAGACGTCGCCGACCTCTGTCTTCTGGAGAATCTGGTCCGTTTGGCTGTTACCGACGAGATCGAAGATGCCTTGATATTGGGGATCCTTCTTTGCAACTCTATTGGCAATCTTTGCCAGTGTCTTGGTCGTGGCGATACCGATGGAAATCGGAATGCCAACTTGCTTCCGTACTCTCTCCCGGAGTTCGGCAAGATATGCAAGCCGGTTCCAACTCTTGTTCACCGGCAGCGTCAGAAAAGCTTCATCAATAGAATACACCTCGACATTACACTCCATCTGTCGCAGCACATCCATAACCCGGTGCGAGAGATCTCCATACAAAGCATAGTTTGAGGAGAAGACGTGAACACCATGCTTTGCTAGCAAATATTTCATTTTAAACAGCGGTGCACCCATGGGAACCCCAAGCGCCTTTGCCTCATTTGACCGAGCGATAATACAACCGTCATTATTGGAGAGCACAACAATGGGTTTTCCGTTCAGCTCTGGCCGAAACAACCTCTCGCATGAGGCGTAAAAATTATTGCAGTCAACGAGTGCGAAAACTTTCTTTATGACGGGAAACATCAGAATTGATGAATGACGCTGGTGACCACCCCCCAGACATTGAAATCAGAATACTCGGTGATCTCAACCGGTGGATAGTTGGAGTTTTCGGCAATCAACCGACAAGAGGTCTGGTTTCGCTCAAATCTTTTTACGGTCAATTCGCCGTTGACGACTGCGATGACGATCTTGCCGTTTGTCGCTTCGATGGACCGATCGACGACCAGGATGTCGCCATCGTTGATGCCGGCATTAATCATCGAATCACCGGCTACCCGGACAAAAAAAGTGGCTGCCGGATGCGGAACAAGCAACTCGTTGAGGTCAAGCTTACGGTCAACATGGTCTTCAGCTGGTGAAGGAAACCCAGCGGAAACACTGCATGTAAACAGCGGGCGAAGGACTTTGGTCTTTTGATCGACTTCAAAAATAGCGGCAATGGAGGCGTCTGTTTTCATATCGAAAAGGATAGCACATATCCCAGAAAAGAAAATATGAGAAACCGTTTTGCCGTCGTTAAGAATAAACTTAACGCTAGATTGGCCTACGGGGTTCCAGGGTTTTTGTTTGATCGTATACACAGCGGGCAAGAG
>CAITZN010000610.1 GCA_903896915.1 uncultured bacterium | reverse complement strand
GCGTAAACGGGTCAAAAATGACTGGCTACAACTTAAACTTGCCGGAAAAGATGACAAGAAAATCGTCGAAACCTTAGACAAGCGCTATGAGAACTTCCTGAAACGGATGGCCAAGCTAAAAAGCGAGGATGCCTTCCAAGTTTTCATGAACGCCTACACTATGACGGTTGACCCCCACACCAATTACATGGTCCCCAGGACATCGGAAAATTTTGACATATCCATGCGGCTCTCCCTAGTCGGCATAGGCGCTGTGCTTGAGGACAAAGACGACTACACCACAGTCAAAGAACTCGTGCCCGGCAGCCCTGCGGCACTGTCAGGAAAGCTGCAAGCGGGAGACCGCATCTTGGGCGTGGCACAAGGCGAGAAGGGGGTCATGACGGACGTGGTGGGCTGGCGTATTGACGACACTGTCGCACTCATTCGGGGGCCGGCGGACACCGTTGTCATACTTGATGTCATCCCTTCCGATGCCAGCCCGGACTCCGAGCACAAGCTGGTTTCGCTGGTCCGCAAAAAAATAAGCTTGGAAGACCAAGCAGCCAAAAAATCCATTCTTTCCCTGTCCGACAAAGGTGCGTCTCATCGCATCGGGGTAATTTCCCTGCCCACTTTTTATGAAGATTTCGAGGCCCGGCGAAAAGGCGAATTGGATTACAAGAGTGCCTCCCGGGATGTGTCGCGCTTGCTAGGCGAATTAAAAGCTGAAAAGGTCGATGCCGTGCTGATAGACTTGCGCAATAACGGCGGGGGGTCGTTGGACGAGGCGATTGAACTAACCGGCCTCTTTGTCGGTGCAGGGCCTATCGTGCAACAGCGGGATGCGAGTGGGGAGATCACCGTAGCAAAGGACAAAGCCCTAGGCGTGATTTGGAACGGTCCTCTCGGTGTGCTAATTAATAGGGGATCGGCATCCGCCTCGGAAATATTTGCCGCCGCCATTCAAGATTACCATCGCGGACTAGTGATAGGAGAAACGAGTTTTGGCAAAGGCACCGTGCAAACCATGGTCAACTTGGATCAGCTTTCCCACACCCAACCCCCCCAACTCGGAGAACTAAAGCTGACCATAGCACAGTTTTTCCGCATCAACGGAGGCACGACGCAATTGCGAGGGGTGACACCGGACTTCAGTTTGCCGACAATATCGGATTCAGCGCATTTTGGCGAGTCCAGTTATGACAACGCGCTTCCTTGGATGCAAATTAGGGCTACGGATTATCACCCGTCCACCGCCACTGATATGCATGACATCTTGCCTGTGCTTCAACAGCGGCATGACCAGCGTGTCGCCAATAATAAGGACTATCAGAATTTGCTCGAGGATATCGTAGAGCTTAACCTGCAACGCAAGAAAAACCAGATTTCCCTCAATGAGGCTGAACGGCGTCATGAACGTGATACCCTGGAGGCGAAGTTGAAATCGCGCCAAAAGGAAAACGGTTCCGAGGCGGAAAAACCCACTTCAAACCCCGACGTAACACCTTTGATTGATGCCAGCACGGATTTGGATAAAGAGAGCGACGAGGCGCAAAAAAAGCAGGCGAAAAAATCCAAGGATGCCTTGCTATACGAGGCGGCCTATACACTGGCTGACCAAATTGACCTTCTAAAAACGCATCCTGACACCGTTTCACGGACGCTCGGCAAACCTTCTCGGGCGGGAAAGGCTCATTGATGGCAAGGCTCCGAGGCATCCCTGCAATCTGGAAAGTCTCTTAAAATCTGATGTTACGCACGTTGGTAGGCCAGCAATTCTCAGTTTGGACCAGAAACGATAAATATAATGACGGGGCTTTTATCCAAACTGAGAATTGCTGTTGGTAGGCAGCAATTCCCACTAGGCGTAAACCGTATAAAAAGTGCTATAAGACGATGAATAGCCACGAACCAATTTTAAAGTTAACTATTTTATTAGTTATAATTTTGAATGTTTCAGCCTGCGCCCATAAAAAAGTCCGTCCAAAATCGCCTCAAGTGTCCATACTTGAATCATACGATATAGATCAACTCCTTATATACCATGAAGGTTTAAAATTAAAACCCTATATGGACGGCAGAAACAAATTGACTATAGGGGCAGGTAGAAACCTTGAAGATTTAGGGATAAGCAAAGAGGAAGCCTTACTCCTTCTGCACAACGACATTGACAGGGTTAGAAGAGAACTTGACAAAAGCCTGCCATGGTGGCGGAAACTCTCTGAGGTACGGCAGAAAGTGCTCATTTCAATGGCATTTAATCTTGGGATGGGGAGGCTACTCCAATTCAATCGAATGTTATCGGCTTTGCAAGACGGCGACTATACTGCTGCGGCAGAAGAAATGCTTTCCAGCGTATGGGCCAGACAAGTTGGCACTAGAGCCATAGAATTGGCCGATATGATGGAAAACGGATAAAGGCATCTTTACTTGGATAACGTCTTCGAGCT
>CAITZN010000609.1 GCA_903896915.1 uncultured bacterium | reverse complement strand
GGCCCTAGTGAACCTTGGGCATGTGCAGCACACACTGGGGCACAAAGAGAAAGCTTTGGATTGTTTTGAAAGGGCCTACCGGGTTCATGCCAAGGAGAATATCGTTGGACAGGAGCTTTTTTTGCCGCTTGGCCGGTTGTACGCTGAACTTGGCAACCATGAGAAGGCAATTACGGTTTTGGAACATTGGCGGACCCGTCCGGGGAGTGAGAAAGAATTTATTCTTTTTCGCCTTCTTGGCCAAAGCTACGTGGAGAGCGGGATGCCTGGGGAAGCAATCAAGGCCTGCCAACGAGCGTTGCAACTTTTCCCTCAGGACAGCATTTCCCTCAGCACCTTAGGTTTGTTGTATGTAGAGCAAGGCGAGGGGAGCGAGGTCGGTCTTTCTCTTTGCAGCAAAGCGTTGGCCTTGGATAATTTCAATCCTGATCATTGGTACCGGTTGGGCCGCGCCTTGTTGTATGTTGGCAAACAAGCAGAGGCCCTTGACGCTATCAGGCAGTGTTTACGGTTGAGACGTAACCATGTAGAAGGTGTTTTGTTGCTCGGCACAATCTACCAAACGATGGGAAGGGGAAATCTGGCGAGAAGATATTTTCTTCAGGCTCTGACTGTAAAGGGGGGTACCGAAAAACAGATTGTTCAGGGACAGAAGCATCTTGCACAAATTTCTGAATCTGTTTGATGCTTTCCCCTTATACGTTCTTAGCCACCAGCAAAAAACATCGAAGATGATCTTTTTTAGTCGGCATTTTTTGACGAACTTGACGATATCGTCTAGCATATATCAGTAAAACCTTGATGGTTTGATCCTGAAGATCTTGCTGTTTACGTGAAACAAGCACGAAGAGGAGTATACCGTGGCCCAGATTGATGCATTTTTTAAACTGATGAATGATGAAGGTGCTTCCGATTTACATATGATGTCCGGGCAACAACCGGTTCTCCGTATCCGAGGAGATATGGAGCGGGTTAAATTCAAGGTCCTGGAGAACGAAGCGCTGAAAAAAATGCTCTATGAGATCTGCCCGGAAGATAAGATCAAGGTTTTTGAAGAAACCGGCGATATCGATTTTGGCTATGAGATTCCCGGGCTGGCACGATACCGCTGTAATTTTTTCCAGCAGAAATACGGTATCGGCGCAGTATTTCGGGAAATTCCAACCGATATCCTTACCTGCGAGCAGTTGGGACTCCCTAAAGTAGTTTCCCGACTGGCCTCGTTGCCGAAAGGGTTGGTTTTGGTCACCGGGCCTACCGGTTCGGGAAAGTCAACCACCCTGGCCGCCATCCTGGATGAATGCAATCGAACCAGGAAGGATCATGTTATTACTGTAGAAGACCCGATCGAATTCGTCCATAAAAGTCAGAACTGTATTGTAAATCATCGTGAAGTAGGCACGCATACTAAGAGTTTTGCTGCTGCTCTTCGTGGTGCACTCCGTGAAGACCCAGACATTATTCTGGTAGGTGAGATGCGGGACCTGGAAACGATAGCCCTGGCTATGGAGGCCGCCATGACCGGTCACCTTGTTCTTGGTACCCTGCACACCATGAATGCCATGAAAACGGTCGACCGTGTGGTTGAGATCTTTCCGGCCAATCAACAGGCTCAGGTTCGGTCGACCTTGGCTGATGCGTTACGGGCGGTGGTTTCGCAGACTTTGTTCAAACGGGCTGATATTAAGGGGCGGGTGGCCGCGCTTGAGATTCTGGTTTGTACTCCGGCTGCTCGTAACCTGATCCGTGAAGGCAAAACCTATCAGATTCCTTCAGTCATGCAGACCGGTAAGAAATACGGTATGCAGACTCTGGATGATGCAATCTTTGAATTGCTGGAAAAGAAAAAGATCAGCGGTGAAGACGCATATATCAATTGTTATGAAAAAGCGAGATTCGTGAAATATTTAAAGCATCAGCCTTCGGATTTCACCGAGATCTGAACAGGTGGCCTCTCTGGCGGTTACGACGTGCCGTGTTGAGCGATACAGATAAGAACTGCTTTGTCAGCATGAAAGAATTTTTGTGTGACTGCAGTATTCCGCATATACCATCCGACGCGAAGTTCACTTCTCCTGAACACTTTGCTCTCCCTTGTTCTCAATAATAAAGCGCACTTCCCCTTTGTAATTACTCATTCGTAATAGAGCGCCGTCAGTGCTGCTGGTTATCGCCCCTTGATGGGCGGTAACCCAAACTGGGATGTTTTCCTGTTGCCAGGCTTTGATATGTACTGCTGTCGATTGTGTTTTCAGGCCGGCAAGGCCTGTGGAAACAACGATCATCGCCGGTGCGACTGCAGCTATAAATTCCTGCCCTGCCGAAGAGATGCTGCCGTGATGCGGGGCCAGCAGTACATCGGTACGGGGGACCCCACCCTGGCGCAGCATCAGTTTGTTTTCGCTCAGGGTGCTGATGTCACCGGGGAAAAGAAAACTGTGCGTTCCATAGAGCAGTCTGAGCACAAGGCTCCGATCATTGGTTGACCAGGAGGAATCATGGTTAAGGAGGCCATTCATGCCTAGGCATTCAAGAAGCAGCCCTTTGTCCTGTTGGAGTGTGTCCCCTATGGTGGCAACTATTACTGGTGTGCCGTTCTTCTGAACGGTTGCAAGGAATT
>CAITZN010000608.1 GCA_903896915.1 uncultured bacterium | reverse complement strand
TAGGTTCGGCAACGCCTTCGATGGTCAGTTATTACCACTGCAGGCAAGGGAAATATACCCTGCTGACCATGCGCAAACGGGTAGCGGAGCAGCAACTGCCCACAGTCGAAATTATTGATTTGGCAACAGTTGCCAAGTCGCGGCCCGATTTAGTGTTCTCGGACCGACTGATCACCGCCCTCGGGGAAACCTTGGAACAAGGCAAGCAGAGCCTGCTGTTCGTCAACCGGCGGGGCTTTTCTGCATTTATGTTGTGCCGCGATTGCGGCCATGTTCTCCAATGCAAACATTGCCAGGTCTCGCTGACCTTGCATCGCAGCAAGCGAACGCTGTTGTGTCATTACTGCGGCTACAGCCAACACCCGGCGACGCTGTGTCCGGCCTGCGGCTCAACCCGAATTGCAGGGCTCGGCATCGGTTCGGAGCGCATTGAGGAGGAGGTGCAGCAGCTGTTCCCGGAGGCAAGGGTTGCGCGCCTCGACAGCGACACCACCACCAATCGCAAACACTATCTGGCGGTCCTCAAGGCGGTCAGGTCGCGGCAGGTCGATATCCTCATCGGCACCCAGATGATCGCCAAGGGACTGCATTTTCCTCATATCACCCTGGTTGGCGTTGTCTGGGCCGATTCAGGTCTGGGTATGCCCGATTACAAGGCGGCAGAGCGCACCTTTTCGCTGCTATCTCAGGTGACCGGCAGGGCAGGGCGGGGCGAGGATCTTGGCCGGGTGATCATTCAGACCTATCAGCCACGCCACTATGCCATCCATCTGGCGCAGCATCATGATTATGATGCATTTTACAGCAGAGAAATTGCTGCTCGCCAGCCTTTGAGCTATCCTCCCTTTTCCCGCTTGGTCAACATTAGATTCAACGGCATCAAGGAGTTGCAGGTGCAAACAGTAGCTGCGAATGTCGCCGCCTTTCTGCATGGGCATAAGTGGGGCAATAAGGTCGATATTCTCGGACCTTCTCCGTCTCCTTTGGTAAAGTTGAAAGATCGAACGCGCTGGCAATTACTGTTGAAAAGTAAATACCCGTCTGTGTTGCATGAGCTCTGCGAGGCCCTGATCGCTGAGAAAAACAAGCTCTGTCCGCAGGCCGTGAATATGAGCTTTGATGTTGACCCTGAAAATATGATGTGATTTGGGGGGAGAAATCTGTGAGGAAAGAAAACGCCCCGACAGCAAGGAGGGAGGAAAAAACTGCCGGGGCGAGGGAGAGCTTGTTATCCTTGTACTTACAAGGTTGCAACCGGATTACATCATTGCTGAGCGCGGCCCATACCCCTACCCATACCCCTACCCATGCCTTTGCCCATGCCCTGGCACGGCATACCGCCCATGTCACCGTGGCCCATCATCAGCATGGGCATCGGCAGACCGGTTTCCTGCGCTTTGACCCGAAGTTTCTCGCGCAGTTCAAAGAGTTCTCCGGCCAGTTGCGACACTTTGGCTGTGTCCGGGGTGCCGGCGTTCATCTGGGCGCGCATCACCGCATGTTTCTCTGCCATTTGTTTTCTCAGATCCACCGTCTCAGCGAGAAATTTTTCATGAGTTTTCTGCATTGCCGGATCCATCTGATACTGGCAAGGATAGTTTCCTTTTCCCACCTGAGCGGTCGGTTGGGCGGCAAGGGCTGATTGGCTGATAGCCAGAGCCAGGCCACTGGTCAGAATAGCTGCTAACATAATTTTTTTCTTGCTGGTCGTCAGTTCCATAGTGTCATACTCCTTATATTGATTCGTAAAAGTGCGTTGGCCCGTTGTTGTCACTTTTATAGCGATAACCGTTCCAACTTGGTGGTATATAATTAACTGCCTAAAAATACAGGCTATATCTAAAAATCTGTTGAGTGGTTTCCTTTTAAAGGGAACAATAAGCAGCTAACTGATTCCTTCCTATCCAGGTAAAGACGCACCTGTGGGTAAATAATACCCAGAACCTCGCAGCTTGGAATTCTTCATCCTGTCGAAATTGGTGCGAACAGGTCAAAGTTGCTGATGTATTCTCTGGATTGATACTTGCAAAGACAAGAGACATGGACATGAAAACAAAACTGCAAAATTTTACCCGGCCTGCCTATATTTTCTCATCTCCCTGGCTTCTGGCCGCGGCGGCTGGTTTGCTGATCATAATTGTCGTCACCTTCGCCTTTCATAATCTCAGGCTGGAACAACGACTGATGACCAATGCCATGCTGCAGAAGGCCGCCACCCTGATGCGGGTGCTGCATTCCGGTTCCAGGGCTTCGTACATGAATGATCTGCGCAAGGACTACTGGAACAACGAGCCTTGGAATGTCCACGTGCAGCGGGTTGTCGATC
>CAITZN010000607.1 GCA_903896915.1 uncultured bacterium | reverse complement strand
CCTGCAGACAGTGGATGATTCAATAAAAATCAAAGTAGTGAACCACGTTGCAACAATTAAAGGTGACCATTTTGTTTCTGCCCTGACGGATATCCTTGAAAGCACCAAACCCTTTCTCGGAAAATACAAAAACAATCTGCACCTCACCATCTGCAAGGCACTGGGAGTGATCGGTTCAAAACGAGCTAACACATCGCTTAACCGGGTGTCGCAAAGCAAAAATCTCTTCAATTTAGGAGGATACAGCGATGAAGTGCGGCAGGCTGCCAGACTGGCTCTGGAGCAGATACGGATGGTAACGACTTCGCAGAAAAAAGGGGCTATCAATGAGGAGCTCGGTATAAAAGGACCCGAGAATCATCCCCTTGTTTCCTCAACCGAAACGCTAACAGCACCAATCGACATCGAAGCCGAAATCTTCACCATCGCCGCTCAGGGTAATCGTGATCAAGCCATAAAAAAATTACTCAATTTGATCACCACGACAGCCCGTGCCGGTGATTTTCAGACAGCAGAGCGACTGAGGGAACGGATTTATGAGATCGACAGCCTGGCTCTGGGCGAGATTATCCGCTCAGGTGAGATCATCGAACAGGAGAAAAAAGGGGTTTTGAATGAGGACGATCTTGCAGTATGGGCTGCTCTGACTGACCGGCTCAGTTCAGAAGAATTCTCAACCATGTACCACGAATTTACCGAGCGTCTCTACAAACCTGAAGAAACCCTGGTGAACCAGGGCGATAAAAACGAGACACTCTTCTTCATAGCTCAAGGCAGCGTCAAGGTCTCGCATAGGGTCGGCCCACGGGAAATCTTCATCACCAGCCTGAATAGAGGGGAGATCGCTGGAGAAAATTTCTTCGCTCCTTCTTTCTGGACAGTCAGCCTGACCTCGCTCACCCCCACCAAAGTCTACATCCTGCAACAAAATGCCCTGAATGGCTGGCAAGAAAAGTTTCCCAGGTTGCGCGCCAAATTGCAGGAATTTTACACTGCATGCAATACTGTCCAGTCGATACTGAAAAAAAAGGGATTGGATCGCCGCAAAGATCAACGGTTCAACTTGTCGCGCAAGATTCAAGTGCAACCTATCACCAACCTCGACTCGCCGATCGGCCGTGGGTTCCGTGCCGAGATCATTGATATTGCGGTGGGAGGACTCGCCTTCCTCATCCGCATCTCCAAACAAGAATCCGTCCGCCTCCTGCTAGGCAGACGATTACAGGTAGTTCTGCCCATCGGCGGTGAAAACAAATTTCTCTATCTTAATGGATTGGTCGTAAGCATCAAGCCCTTTAAAATCCTGGAAAACGACTTTTCCATCCACTTTAAATTCGACCATCCACTGGAACAGCAGGTGTTGCAATCCATTCTCGGCTGACCTTCTAGTCATGCTGCAATGTTCGACACCTTCACCCTGACGATGGATAGTCTGACATCTCGTCTTTGTTAGTTGCTACCCAACGCAACACCTACAGGCGGTTATCCACCTCAGCAGGTACGCTAATTCAATAAAGCATTTGCTTGTCAATTCGTCCCAAGGATTCGCCATGCCAGATATTGTCACTCAATTCTATCTGCAGCAGTTGCCAGAGGCCGAGCTCAAAAACAACACCCTCCAGGCACCCTGCCCTTTCTGCACCCAAAAAGAAAACGACAAAAAGGGCCAAATGGTGGTCTTTCTCAATCAGGAAAGTTTTTTCCATGGCTATTTCCGTTGCCTGAACAGCTGTATCAGCGGTGGATTTCCACTGCATTTCGCTCGACTCCTCGGCATCAGCCTGACACAGGCTCCAGGTTACGATCCCGACCGTGACTATTTCGGCCGTGAGGTCGATTACCCTGTCAAAAATATCAACCATGAACTCCTTGGCTTTACCGACAAACTCACCGACGAACTATATGACTCTTTCCAGACCGGCGGCGTTACTCCCGAGGTCCTGAAAGAGATGAGGATCGGCTACAACGGCCGTTACCTGGTTTTCCCCTACGTCTTGGCGGACGGTAACTGCTACGCAGCCCGCTGCGTCCATCCGGAAAAGCCGGAAGATTTTTTCTGGTACGGCGATGAACGATTTTCTGCCGAACAATACCGCCTTTTCAACACCCAGGAGATTGAACGCTGCGAAAACGGTACCCTGTTTTTGGTTGAGGGAGAACAAAACCTGCTGCCCTTGAAACAAATGGGATTACCGGGAATAGCCGTCCCCTCGGCTGCAGACCTCAATCATATCGAACCGTTGCGGCTAACCTGGATACGTACCATCTTTCTCTGGGTCAACCATAACCCCGAATCAGAAGCCATGGCCAAGGCCTTTGCCACCAAGGTCGGATACAAGGTGCGGATCGTTCGCTGGCCTGAAAATGCCAGCCGCAACACCTCGCTTTTCCAAATCGCCACCGAGACAAAAAGCCTCTTTCAAAAAACCGTGTTCACTATGATCAGGGAAGCACGGGCCTTTTCTCCCTTTCCCACTCCAGCCGGAGAATACCACACCTTCAACGAGCGGCTGATCCGTGAATCGAGTGAGTCCTACGACAATCTGGCCAGCGGCTTCACCAAATTTGATCAGGCCCTGGGGGGTATTCATGGCATCAATATCATAGGCGGCACCCCAAAAGCCGGAAAATCAGCTTTTTTCATTCAGATCGCCTCGGAGATGGCCCTACGCAAACTGCCGGTAATCTATTATGATTTTGAAAACGGCCGCCAAAAAATCTATCTCCGCACTCTCTGCCGCCTCAGTCGTCTCGCTATCGATCAGATTAAGGGCAATGCCTTGACTCCAAAGGAACGGCAACGACTCCTGCAAGCGCAACAGACGCTACAAAAAGCTCTCCATTGGTTGCGAGTGGTCAATGACCGCAAACTTACGCCTGAAATCATGCGCCGACACATCGATTTTCTCCGCCATGAGACGAATTCCGACTATACCGTTGTCGTCATCGACAGCCTCCACAAACTCCCGTTTAAGGATATAAGCCAACAGCGGAGCGGCATTGACGGCTGGTTACGGCAAATGGAGGCTATCCGCGACGAGATGGCAGTCAGTTTCCTGGTAATCTCCGAACTCGAACGCGGCCAGGACGGCCAGTTTTCCAGACAACCCCAACTCGGTTCTTTCAAAGGTTCCGGCGATATCGGCTATTCGGCCGACAACGCCATGGTGCTTCTGCCTCAATGGGACCCCTTTGACGACAGTCCGCCAAAAGACCGGATCAACGATCTCTGGCTGGTGGCCAGCAGGGAGCAGAGTCCCGGCAAGGTTGGTTCTTATCGCCTTGATTATCCCTACTGGGGCTTCACTGAAATGTGACCGGATCTTCAGCTTTCGGTGAGTTGTTGTCGCCACTGGTTGATCAAGGCGAGAGCTTGTTCAGCCCGAATGCGGCCCCGCTCTTTTTTGCCTATTTTCTTGCCTATCAAGGGGGGGAATAAGCCGAAGTTGACATTGGAGGGTTGGAAATGGATGGGGTCGGATGCGGTAAGATGATGAATCAGTGCCCCGTGGGCGGTCTCCGGCGGCGGCACCAGGGTCGTTTGACCCAAGATATGGCGGGTAGCGTTAATGCCGGCCAGCAATCCCATGGCGGTTGATTCGATATAACCTTCGACCCCAGACAACTGTCCGGCAAGATAGAGACCGGGAACCCCTTTCATCTGCAGCGTGTGCTCTAGAACCTGCGGAGCGCAGACGAAGGTGTTGCGATGGATCGAACCGAGCCGGTAAAATACCGCCTGTTCCATTCCAGGAATAGTGCGGAAGACACGCTGTTGTTCGGGATAGGTCAGTTTGGTTTGAAATCCCACCAGGTTATATCGAGTTCCCTCCTG
>CAITZN010000606.1 GCA_903896915.1 uncultured bacterium | reverse complement strand
GGCATCACTCATTCCATTATTGGTTTCGAAGTTACAGGTATCTGGGGCCTTCCTGAAAGCCTGCGCCTCCCCATCAAGTATCATCACCAACCAACGACATATAAAGAAGATATTCAACACCACAAACAAAATATTCGAGCCGTTTATCTGTCGAGCCTGCTTGCTCAAATCTTTTATTCCGATACCCCTGAGGTCTACCACCAGAAGTTTCGTAATGAAGCAAAGAAATTGCTTGGGCTCAAAACCTTGCAAGTCAACTCCATTTTGAAGATGATAGACAAGGTTATCGTACAATCAGCTCAATTCTTTGGTATAAAAATTGGTCCCGTCAAAACAGTCGGAGAAATCCTCCAGGAAGCGAACCTCCGACTCAGCCTTATCAATCTGTCCTACGAAGAAATAAACCGAGAACTCATTAAGTCAAAAATGGAGTTGGAAAAACTTTCGGAAGAACTGGTTCAAAAAAATCGCCTTCTAGAAAATTTAGCAAACATAGATGGCCTTACTGAAATTAATAACCATAGATTTTTCCAAAATTTTCTTGACTCTGAAATCAACCGCTCCATCCGCAATGATCGACCGATTTCGCTGCTTCTCGCTGATATCGATCGCTTTAAAATTGTCAACGACACTTATGGTCACCAAACAGGTGATTTTCTCCTTAAAGAATTTAGCCGCGTTGCCAAAGAAGTTATCAGAAAATACGATCTAATAGCTCGATATGGAGGTGAAGAGTTTGCCTTTGTTCTTCCTGAAACTGAACTAGAAGAAGCAATGATAGTGGCTGAAAAACTTCGACAAACGATTGAAGAATATCCATTTGACGATGGGAAAAACACATATAGAATCACCATTAGCATCGGTGTTGTCAGCCTTCGTCCTGTAGAAAACAACTTCAAAAAAGACGATCTCATCGGCCTTGCTGACGAAGCTTTATATGAGGCTAAAAATTCCGGACGCAACAGGATTGCCTCAAGTAACTCCAAAAAGAAAAAGAAATGGTTCGCTTTCTGATAGATGACGATGTCGAAATCTTTGCCTCCGACATCGTCACTCTATGTATAATCTTTCCAAATAATGAACACTGAACCTCAGGCATAGTTTAATCCTAGAAAGTTGAACGCATTGCCCATCAACACTCCAATCAACCTGGTGCCTTTTTCAACCCCCCTCTGCCAACCAGCAACCTCTTTTTTTATTTCTCCCTTCTCAGGTTACCTTGTTCGAGAACGCTGCTGACCCACTGAAGACATACTTATTATTCCGAACATTCAGTACACGGTAAGGCTTATGGTCTTAAATATTTGAAATTTTTGACTTAAAGAGTTTGATTGTTTACTTCCCTCAATTGTCCAATTTGTTACATTAGTAATGACCCAAGCTAAGGTACCTTAGATATAACTATTAGAAGATAATCCGAAACATAAACACCTATTATTGCCACAAGGAGGTTACATGAAACCAAGAAGATCCAATTTGTCTGTACCTGGGCATATGAAAAAAATGCATATCAAGGCAAACGACTGTAAAGCCGATGTAATAATGCTTGATCTTGAAGATAGTGTTCCGATAGCTGAAAAATTTAACGCTCGCGAACAAGTCATCGAATCGCTCCTCAGCCTCAATTGGAAAACGAAGACCGTCACCGTCAGGATTAACGCGCTTGACACACCTTTTGCTTACCGTGATCTTCTCGAAGTCGTAGAAAATGCAGGGCATGTTGTCGATTCTATCGTTATTCCCAAAGTCAATAATCCCGGTGACGTTTTTTTTGCAGATCGAATTCTCAATGGCATTGAGATGAACAAAAATATTTCTATGATGATCGGCATTGAGGCATCGATTGAAACCGCCGAAGGATTGATGCGAGCCGCTGAAATCGTCCAGGCAAGTGGCCGAATCAAAACCCTTGTTTTCGGAATCGCTGATTATTCCGCCTCAATCGGAGCCCGTTTGGTATCGATTTCTGGGCATGGAGAAAAAGAAGAGGAATTATACCCTGGTCATCGATGGCATTTCGCCCTAAGCAGGATGGTGATGAATGCAAAAGCATACGGGAATCTTGCTATCGATGCTCCTTACGGTAACTTTAATGATCTTGATGGATTACGGCGTTCTGCTGTTATGGCCTGTGCTTTAGGATGTGATGGAAAATGGGCTATTCATCCATCACAGATAGATGTAATCAATGAAGTTTTCACTCCTTCTCCGCAAGACATTGCTCTCGCCGCCAAGGTTATAGAAGCCAATAGCCTAGCAAAAGCGGAAGGGAGAGGCGCTATAGCCGTAGAAGGTAGGATGGTTGATCAGGCAACGGTACGCTTGGCGACTCAATTATGGGAACAAGCAAAACATTTGCAGCTTATTTAGCTGATTTAAGCACCAACCATCTGACTCTAAAGGTAGAAATCACATCTTCATTTTGGCAACAAAAAAAGGAGAGCACCGGTATCCCGGTGCTCTCCTGATCTTTAAAAAGCTCTAAACGTACTAATTATGCGATGATTGCCAGGACAGTGTCTTTGGCAACAGAGTCGCCGGAACCGAAGCAAAGAGCCTTAACGGTACCGTCACAAGGAGCGCCGAGGGAATTTTCCATTTTCATGGCCTCGAGGATAACCAAGGCATCACCAGTCTTGACAGTATCACCTACATTCACACAATTTTTAATAACCATGCCAGGCATGGGTGCCAACAAGGGCGTTCCACCTTCAACAACAACCGGAGCTGGAGCAGCGGCAGCGGCAGCCTTAGGAGCAGAAGCGGCAGCAGGCGCAGCAGCAGCTTTAGGTGCAGCGGCAGGAGCGGCAGCACGCGGTGCAGCGGCAACCATCGGCTGGAAATCGCCTGTAGGATCAACTTCAACGCTGAAATATTCGCTATCAACAAAGACGTTGAAGGTACGAACATTCTCAGATTTAGCAGGTGCAGCAGTTTTCGCTTCAACAAGCTTACCTGCTTTAGCCTTGGCTACGAGATCATCACGTTTCTTGACATCATCAAGGGTGATCGCCATAACCTCAGGAGGTGCAGGAGTAACGCCGTATTTC
Organism: uncultured bacterium; assembly: GCA_903896915.1. Taxonomy (GTDB): domain Bacteria; phylum Desulfobacterota; class Desulfobulbia; order Desulfobulbales; family Desulfobulbaceae; genus Desulfobulbus. The sequence continues at coordinate 130 of CAITZN010000606.1, read as the reverse complement.
CACTCAAGAAACTTCTTACCTGTGACCGGGTAGATTGCATAGAGTACGAGATCGTCGATATCCTTGGCAAGATCGCCGATTTCTTTCTTTGCCTTCTCCATTTCCGGCTCAAGAACCTCGGCAGGACGGC
>CAITZN010000605.1 GCA_903896915.1 uncultured bacterium | reverse complement strand
TTTGACATCATCACAGAAAAATCTCAGGGTATCATGCACGGCAGAAAAAGCCAGTTCGTCCCAGGGGATTGCCTCAGGGGAGAAGAGTTTCACTTCAAGGCTTTCGGCGCCGGCATGAAAGGTTTTATTAACCAGGCGAGCCCGCAGGAAGAAATACACCTGATTGATAAAGGGCAGGTTGGCAAGGACGTAGGGCTGCAAATCATCGACTTCCGCACAAGCTTCCTCTTGCGTTTCACGCAGGGCACAGGCGGAGACGGTTTCCCCATTTTCAAGCCATCCGGCCGGAAGCGTCCATTGTCCTCGCCGAGGTTCAATGGCCCGCCTGCACAACAGAATTGCATTGCCCATTACTGGGATGGTGCCGACAACCATTTTAGGATTTTCGTAATGGATGGAATGGCAGCCATTACAAACAAACCGCAGTCGGTCATCACCCACAGGTATTTGCAGCGTCACTTTGGCACCGCACTGAGCACAAAAATTCACAACCGCATCCTTTCTAAATAAAAGTCCATTGTTTAATAAGTACTTTCTATTTACGGCCTTTTGTTGGTGTTTGACCCGTAAATCGTGAAACTAAAGGTCCATTGCCCCGGCAGACCTTGGCAAACTCTGCCGACTGGATATCAGCCCTTGTTTAAAACAGTGTCAATATAACCATCAACATCAAATTTTCTGCGACAGCCAGCCTCGTTCATATAACGAATCTTTCCAAACACAGAACGTTCAGGCCAGGCCCTGTCGTGCACTCCTCCCAGAGACCAGGCAATTCCCGTATAGCTCTGTTTGGATCGCGACCATCTAGAGAGTAACGGTCATTCAGCGTTATGGCATGCTCGAGGGCTGTTTGAGGGTCAAGTGTCCATTCAAGTATCTTTTTTGCCCAATACATTCTCAAAAAGCGATGCAGCTTACCACTCTGAACGAGATCCTGCTGGTAAGCGTTCCAGAGCATTTTGCCCCCTCACGTCACTCTTTGTTTTCTCTTTTAGCTCGTTGGATCCAAGGAACTACAGAAAGGACGAATAGGGATACAAGAGTGCTCAGGACAGCGGTCGACTCCCGACCCATTCCTGCAGCCATGCCGATGGCTGCTGTTACCCATATGCCTGCCGCAGTGGTCAACCCTTGAGTCTCCATCTGTTTGGTACCCAAAATTATGGTTCCGGCCCCAAGGAACCCCACACCGGCGACCAAGCCCTGCAATACCCGAGTTAAATCTGCGGTTGATGTCCCGTTTTGTAGGGGAATGAGGACGAAGAGTGCTGACCCGATGGCAACCAGCATATGCGTTCGCACCCCCGCGCTCTTACCTCGCTGCTCCCTCTCGTATCCCATAAGGCCGCCAAGGGCCGCAGCAACGAGAAGGCGTAACGTGATACGTGTAATTTGCGTCACATCTAGGATATCGGAAAATTCCGCCAGCACTGTATTCCAAATCTCTTGCCACATACCCATGGTCCTCATTCTCACTTCTCGTTTTCTCGTACTACACTTCACTAGCCAGCCTAATCGCTACGACGTATTCAGCAACGCGATTCATAGCGACGCAGCCGCTATAAAATAGGCTATGGGGACATGAGTAACAGTAT
>CAITZN010000604.1 GCA_903896915.1 uncultured bacterium | reverse complement strand
GCAGATGGCTGAAGAAGGGGCCGTGCAAGTGTTCCGGCCAGTCGTCGGCAATGAATATATCCTGGGAGCGGTGGGCGTTCTCCAGTTCGAGGTGACCATGACCCGGCTCAAGGATGAATATGGGGTTGACGCCACCTACGAACCGCTCGGCTACACCCTGGCCCGCTGGGTTTCGAGCGACAACAAGCAGCAGCTCAAAGAATTTGAGAAGAAAGCCCAGTTTAACCTCTTTCTGGACGCCGAAGGCCATCTTTCCTATCTGGCCGAGGGCAGCTGGCGGCTGGCCCATACCCAGGAACTCTTTCCCGAGGTGGTGTTCCATAAAACCCGGGAATCGGTCTGATCTCCGAAGCTGATCAATTTCGTTTCCCACTGCCGGAGGCCTTTCGCCCCTCGTGATCCTGCTGATTGCCCCACCCGTGGCCAAACCGGGCGAACCGCCCGCAGGCATCGCCTTACTTGCGGGTAGCCTGCGCCACCATGGGGTCTCCTGCACCCTCCTGGACGCGAGCATTGAGGGACTGCTGTTCCTGCTTGGCCAAGCCCGTGATCCCCAAGACACCTGGTCGAGCCGGGCGCTGCGCAATCTCAATGCCAACCTCGCCGCCACCCGTTCGCCGCCACTCTACCGCAACACCGACCGCTACCAGCGGGCAGCCCGTGATGTGAACCGGGTCTTGGAGCTGGCAGCCCGCTCCCATCCGGAACTGAGCCTCAATCTCTCCAACTATCAGGACGACCACGCCAACCCGCTCGACAGCCGCAGCCTGCTGGCTGCCGCCGACTCCTACCAGGACAACATCTTTACCCCCTACTTCCGCCAGCGATTGCCCGCCCTGTTGGAAGCCGAAAAGCCTCAAATGGTCGGCATCTCGCTTTCCTATCTCAGCCAGGCCCTCTGCGCCTTTGCGTTGCTCGGTTTCCTTAGAGAACACTACCCGCATCTGACTCTGGTCCTGGGAGGAGGGCTGATCACCTCCTGGATGAGCAGCCCCCAGTGGCACAATCCCTTCAGCACTCTGGTCGATCACTGTATTGCCGGCCCGGGGGAACAACCCCTGCTTAAACTCCTGGGGATCGACAGCCCAATTGCCACCCCACCACCGGACTATACGGGTCTGCCCTGGCACGACTATCTCGCCCCCGGCCCTATCCTGCCCTATGCTGCCAGCCGCGGATGTTACTGGAACAAATGCTCCTTCTGCCCGGAGACTGCAGAGCAGAGCCACTACCACCAGATCGAGCCAACGACGGTCACCGCCCACCTACGCCAACTTTGCGATCAGGTCCAACCAGTGCTAATCCACTTGCTCGACAATGCGATCAGCCCGGCATTGATGACTGCACTGTGCGACCGACCGCCCGGCGTGCCCTGGTACGGGTTTGCCCGGGTCCATGAGCAACTGGCTGATACGGACTACTGTCGCCGTCTGCGCCTGTCCGGTTGTGTCCTGCTCAAACTCGGACTGGAGTCCGGTAGCCAGACGGTGCTTGACGCCATGCACAAAGGCATCAGTCTCGACCTGGTGGCCAGAGTCCTGACCAGCCTGCGGCAGGCGGGCATCGCCACCTATGTCTATCTGTTGTTCGGTACCCCCTCCGAGGCACTGCCGGAAGCGCAGCAGACGCTGGAGTTCACCTGTCGCCACCATGAGGCGATCACCTTTCTCAATCTGGCGATCTTCAATATGCCGAGGGGCGGCGAAGAGGCTGTTCAATTGCCGGGGGCAGAGTTTTCCGAGGGCGACCTGTCGCTCTACCGCGATTTTGTCCATCCTCGGGGCTGGGATCGGCGAGCGGTTCGGACCTTCCTCGATCGCGAATTCAAACGGCATCCCCTGATTGCAACTATCCTCCATCGCGACCCGCCCCTGTTCACCTCCAACCACGCCGCCTTTTTCAGCAGAGATTTCCCGTGGCCATTGCAGATGGTTCGTGAAAATTCGGCAAGATCACCTCACTTTGAGGCGGAAAAAAAACAGTTTTAATGCTAGGTTCTGACAGGTAGCTTTACCTGTCTGGCCGCAGAATAGGGCCGATACAGGCAACGATTACGCTACCGACACAACCACGTACCAACACTTTTCCGGTTCCATGCCGGTTTTGCATCATCTGAAAAAAGGAAAAAATCATGGGTTCAAACGTTACGCAACTCCATCGTCAGCTCAACGCAACCTTGGCTTATTGTTTCAACATCGAGTCCAGCAGGGTGCTGACACCTCAGGAAATGGAGCGATTGCGCCTGATCCTGGCCGACGGTTTTCTCATCGACACCGTGAGCTTCCAGTCACTCATCCAGGGCGAACAGGTGGTAGAGGTTGGCCCCCGCCTTAACTTTGCGACTGCCTGGTCCTCGAACCTGGTTTCCATCTGCCGAGCCGTGGGCCTGGATTGCGTGACCCGGGTGGAACGCTCACGCCGCTACCTGGTACCTGAAGGCGAGGAGCTACAGACCTTCATCGAGGCCCACCACGACCGGATGACCGAATGCGTCTATACCGCCCCGCTCACCACCTTTGAAACCGGGGTCGTGCCGGAACCGGTCTACGATGTGGATTTGATGAGCAAAGGGCCAGACGGCCTGCTTGACATCCCCGGTATCTCCATGGACCAATGGGACCGCGAACTGTACCACCGCTACTTTGTCGAACGTTGCCACCGCAACCCGACCATTGTCGAGATCATGGATCTCAACAACGCCAACTCCGAGCACTCCCGCCACGGTTTTTTCCGGGGCCTACAGGTGATCGATGGCCAGGAATATGAAAAAACCCTATTCCAAGTGGTCACCGACACCCTCGCTGCCAATCCCAAGGGCAGCAAGATCGCCTTCAAGGATAACTCCAGCGTGGTCCAAGGCCATACCCTCCAGACCCTCCACCCCGCTCAACCCGGCATCCCCTCGGCGATGCAGCCTGCTGAGGTCTGCTACCATCCACTGCTGACCGCCGAGACGCACAATTTCCCTACCGGTGTCGCCCCCTTTCCTGGCGCTGAGACCGGCACCGGCGGCCGTATCCGCGACGTCCAGGGTACCGGTCGGGGCGGTTTCGTCATGGCTGGCACTGCCGGCTACTGCGTGGCCAATCTCCATATTCCGGACTATCTGCTGGAATGGGAGAACCGCTACGCCTGTCCCGATAGCCTGGCATCGGCCCTGGACATCGAGATCGAGGCCAGCAACGGCGCCTCGGATTACGGCAACAAATTTGGCGAACCACTGATTCAGGGATTCACCCGCTCCTTTGACCTGCGCCTCGAAAATGGCGAGCGCTGGGGCTTTCTCAAACCGATCATGTTCACCGGCGGCATCGGCCAGATCGATGATCGCCACACCGAAAAAATGACCGCTACCAAGGGTATGCTGATCGTCCAGGTTGGTGGCCCGGCCTATCGGGTCGGCTTCGGCGGCGGAGCAGCCTCGAGCATGATGCAGGGCGAAAACGAAGCCAAGCTCGATTTCAACGCTGTCCAGCGCGGCGATGCCGAGATGGAGCAAAAGATGAACCGGGTCATCCGGGCCTGTAATGAGATGGGCGACCGCAGCCTGATCGATGTCATCCACGATCAGGGGGCAGGCGGCCCGGCCAATGTGCTTAAGGAACTGGTCGAGCATGCGGGCGGGCGGGTCGAAATCCGTAAAATCCGGGTCGGCGATCCCACCATGTCAGTACTCGAGATCTACGTGGCCGAATACCAGGAACGCAACGGCTTCCTGATCAGCCCGGAAAATATTGTCGCCTTCCAGGCCATCTGCGACCGCGAAAAAGTTACCTGCGAGGTTCTGGGCGAAGTTACCGAGATCG
>CAITZN010000603.1 GCA_903896915.1 uncultured bacterium | reverse complement strand
GATGAGGGAGAGAAGAAAAAATCATTCGTGAAGGAAAAAAAGCGCTCCGTCATAATTGCCACCTCCTTAGTTATCGGTGCGTTGCTTTTTTTTCTGCCGTCGTTCCTCTGTCTGCAACCGGTGGTCCGCTCTGCTCTTGACTTTATCAACAAGCAACTGCCAGGATCGCTTGAGGTGCAATCTTGTTCTCTGGGGTGGTTGCAGGGGATGCGTTGTGAGGATCTCCGCTATCAGGATCCGGCCTTGGGTGTTCGGGTGGCAGCTCTCAAAGTTACCGGCGATAAAGGGCTCTTTGCCCTGATGGTGGCGCCACGGTATCTGGGTGAAATTACCATTGATCAGCCTACCTTTACTCTTCTGGCCCAGCCGATGAGTGGTGAGGCCGCCAAGCACAATACGGCGGCTGGCTTACCCGGAGGAGTGTCGTCCGTTCCGGCGCAGGAGGCGGCAGGGGGTAGGCAGCCTTGGTGGGAACGTTTGACCTGCAGGATCAAAGTGAACAAAGGCCTGGTCGTGCTGGACCAAGCCCAAGGACTCAAGCAGGAACTTGCCAGAGAAATAGAGCTTAAAAGCAGTCTTGCCTTAGGCACTGTCAATTATGCCTTTGCGTTTCGATCCGGCTTGGAACAGCAGGAGGGGTCTCTGCGGGCCGAAGGCTTCATTAATCTGCCCACGGCCAGGCAGTCGCTGTTTGATGCGCTGATCTCACGAACTGAGGTGGAGATAAAGGGCTTGGAGATTGCAGCTTTTCTCGACCTCGCGGCGTCCAGATGGCATTTCCCCAAGGGTAAAGGGGTGCTCGATGCTACCTTTCATGTGGCTACCGCCGGAATCGATGATTTGGAGATGCAGGGAGAAATTGCTCTCAGGGACTTGCATCTCTCCGGTGGTTTTCTTGGGCAGGATCAGCCGACTGTTGACCAACTCATCTTCAAGTGCAAAGGCAGCCACAAGGGCAAAGATGGATGGCGTCTGGCCACTTTGAATCTTGCCTCCGATCCGGTGCGGATTGAGGCAAGCGGCAGCTATGACCGCGCCATAGCCACCTTTGCCGCAAAAGGTTCTCTGAACCTTCCGGCGATCGCGGTACAGTTGCCGCACCTTATGTCCCTGAACGAGCAGACTACGTTCAAGGAAGGTGTAGTCGACTTTACCATGAACGTTTCCGGGACGCCTGAGGAGTTTGTCCTGAAGGCTGATTGCCGAACCGGACGCCTTACGGTGGCCCATAATGGCCAGTCTTTTTCTTGGAATACGCCGCTTTCCCTCGTTGCCGAGGTTGATCGTCGCGAGGGGGACACGGTGGTCCGCACCCTGCAGGCACACACCCCCTTTCTTGATGCCCAGGGGAGCGGCGGGGCCGATGACTTTACTCTTCGGGCAACGGCTGATCTGGGCAGGATGTTTGAGGAATTAGGGAAAATCTTTGCACTCAATCTGCACGGCCAAGGCAAAATGGAAGTCACCGGTTCGTCAAAAAAGCAGAATGATGGCCGTTACCGGCTTGATACCCGAGTCGGCATTGGCGACTTTGCGCTTTCCAGGGGGGGCACAGCGTTCCTTCCACCCCATGATTTGCTTCTGACCGGTGAAGCCTCTGCACCGTCTTCTTTGTTTCAGCAGGGTTCGCTCGACTCTCTTCAGATCAGATGTAATTCCTGGCCTGGAAATTTTTCCATTATCGCCTCGAAGAGCGAACAGGAAAGTGGCACGATGCAAATCCCCTGTTCCATCAAAGGAAAAATAGACCTCGAGCGGATGCACAGTTTTTCTCACGGTCTTGTTGGTGTTGCTACTCCTTGGAAACTGGGAGGCATCTTCTCATTCGATAGTTCGGGGGGATGGGAGAATAAGAGTCTGTCCATAGAGGCCCTGGATGGGAAAATTGAAAAATTGGCAGTAACCGGTACGGGGTATTCCCTGCAAGAGCCGCAGGTGAGCGTTTCCTTGGCCAACAAAAGGATGGTCGGGGCGAATCCGTTTGTGGTCAGCGAGTTGATGGTTGCGGATAACTGGCAGAATTTTATCGAAAAAGAACGTCCGCTCATTCTCGTTGATTTTCAGCGGCAGCGTTTTGATCTGCGGCATTTGACCCTCAAGACCCCGGGGACGACTGCGCGAGGCAGTCTCTTGCTTGGCAATTGGCGGCAACCGTACCGCGATTTTGTTGCAGAGGTCAGTGGTCAGCCTCACGCTACCTTACTGACAAACCTCTTCAAGGCTGCAGGTTGGTTCACAGAAGACATGGCAATCAAGGGTCGGGCTCAGGCAACCCTCAAGGTCAAGCCCAGTGGGGAACAGAAGATACTGACTGAGCTTGCCGTGCAGATGGAGCCATTCGAGTTGCTCAGTGGCAAGAAAATAGTGTTCGGAGACACCCGTTTGCTCCTCAAAGCAAATATGCTGCGAGGGGACAACGAGGTGGCGATACCGGCTTTTACTTTGCAAACGTCGCCGCTGCAGTTGGCAGGGACCGGCCTTCTCCAACGAAGAAGCGGCCCAGCCTCCCTGGAACTGCAGGGGAAAATGACTCCGGATCTTTCCTTTTTCTCCGATTTGTTGACATCAGCCACCGGTCAAAAAGTTGTACTGGTCGGCAAGAAGGAAGGGGTGTTTTTGTTTTCCGTTCCGATCAATGTGCCGTTTGATTTGAAGCAGATGACGCTGGCCGCGAGGGTTCCCGTCGATTCGTTCCGGTTCAAGGGGCTGGAACTGCGACAATTTGATATGCCGGTTGAGATCAACCGGGGCAAGCTGCGGGCAGTCATTGCTGGCGAGTTGAGCGGTGGCCGGGTGGAGGTGCAGCCGCAATGTGATTTGGGTGCACGCCGCTTGGAGGTGAGTTTGCCGTCTTCCAGTCAAATATTGCAGGATCTCCCCCTGCAGCAATCGCTGATCGACGGGGTGCTGGCTAAAATTTATCCCCTTTTCGGGGTGTTGATACAACCTGAGGGTTTGATTGATTTGCGGCTGGACAACTTTTCCTGGCCTATGAACGCAAAAGGAAAGCCACCGCCGGTTTTCAAGGCAACGATTGGTCTGGAGAAAATGCAGCTTAAGCCAAAAAAGACCTTGCTGGATCTGCTTGATCTGGCCGGAATTGATTACAAGGATTTGCAGTTCAAGGAAAGTGAGGTCGTCTGCATGGGTGATGGCGTTCGTATTCTCTGCACACCTCTTCACCTTCTTACCGGTGAGGCCGACATTGGAATCAGTGGGTCCGTAGGTAAAGACAGAAAGCTTGATTACCTTGTCCAGATGCCGGTGACGGAGCATCTGGCTGGTAAGGTGCAACTTCCGGTGCAGCAGGGGGCCTCGGTCAGTGCTGCGATTACCGGGACTCTGGATGCGCCTTTTTTTGATCACCAAGCCTTGCTGACCCAGGTCACCGGTCAGTTGACCAAAGCGGCTGCCGAAAAGTCGGAACAGCCTTTGGATGTTAAACCTTAGGCTTGCCAGATTGGCTATAGTCTCAACAACCTGAATCATTTTCGGATCGTTATCTTATATAAAAAGAGGAGGAGTACCATGGACAAGAAAATTATCATTATCGGTGCTGTGGCTGCGGGCCCTAAGGCCGCCTGTAGACTGAAACGGTTGCAGCCGGATTGGGAGATCACCATGGTGGATCAGGACAGCCTGATTTCCTACGGTGGCTGCGGCATTCCCTACTATGTCAGCGGCGATGTCTCCGATGAGAGCGAGTTGCGGGCCACCAGCTTTCATGTTATTCGCGACACCGCTTTCTTCAACAATGCCAAGGGGGTCAATGTCCTGACCAGGACCAGGGCGCTTGCCATCGACCGGAAGGAGAAAAAGGTCCGGGTGGAAAATCTTGACACTGGTGTGCAGCAGGAGCTGGCCTATGATCAACTCATGCTGGCCACCGGCTCTAGACCGTTTGACCTGGCCGTTCCCGGCGCCGATCTTGACGGTGTTTTTACCATTGCCGATCTGCACAAGGCTATCGAGATTCGCAAAAGGATAGCCCAAGGCAAGGTCAGTCGGGCGGTGGTGATTGGCGGAGGGGCGATCGGCATTGAGATGGCCGAGGCTATGACCGATCTCTGGGGCATCGAGACCGCACTCATCGAACTGGCACCGCAACTCTTGCCCCGAATTGTCGATTGGCCATTTGCCGCCATGCTGAAACAGCACCTCCAGGAAAAAGGGGTAGCTGTCTATACCGGGGAGTCCGCCTCTGTCTTGATGGACGACGGCCAAGGTAAGGTCTGCGGAGTCAAGACCGGTCAGCGTACTCTTGAGGCGGATCTGGTGATCATGGCGGTGGGGGTCAGGCCGCGCAGCGAGCTGGCCAAAGCGGCTGGGCTTGATGTTACACCCTGGGGCGGCATCAAAGTTAACCAGCGGTTGCAGACTTCAGATCCCAATATTTATGCCGCAGGTGACTGTATCGCAGTTACCAGTTTGGTGACTGGCAAGGAAACCCATGCTCCGCTCGGCTCGCTTGCCAACCGGCAAGGTCGTATTGTAGGCGATAATATGGCTGGACTCCCCTCTCGCTTCAAAGGGGTCTGCGGTTCGTTCATCATGAAGGCCTTTGAGCGCTGCATCGCGGCCACTGGGATCAGCTACGCTACGGCGCTTGCCGAGGGTTTTGATGCCGACTATGCCCTGACCTCGCCCTCGGATCGGGCCCATTTTTTTCCAGATCAGGCGGTGGTGATTCTGCAACTGGTCTTTGACCGAAAAACCCGTCGGGTCCTCGGGTTGCAAGCCTTCGGCCAGATGAATGATTCGATTTCGGCTCGGGTCGATGCGGCCGCCGCCCTAATCGCCCAGGAGGGAACTATCGAGGATTTCGGTGTGTTGGAGATGGCCTATGCCCCGCCTTTTTCATCTGCCATTGACTCGATCAACGCTGCGGCCTATGTAGCAGAGAATCTTTGCGACAACCGTCTCCGCCGGGTCGATCTCGATC